>JAISFM010000360.1 GCA_031263605.1 Clostridiales bacterium
TTTAAAAACGTTCATGCGGTTTTTCGAGGCGACGAAGGGCGTGGCGAAAATCAACGGGATCGACGTGAAGTACGTGGCGATCGAGGACTTGCGCAAGCAGTTCGCCTATGTGCCGCAGGACGTGTTTCTGTTTTCCGACACGGTGGATTCCAACATAGCGTTCGCCGACCCCGACTGCCCGCGCGAAAGGGTCGCGCGCGCCGCCGAGGCCGCCGAGGCCGACGGCTTTATCCGCAAACTCCCCGAGGGCTACGAGACGATTGTGGGCGAGAAGGGTTTGGGGCTGTCGGGCGGGCAGAAGCAGCGCGTGTCGAGAGCGCGCGCGCTGTTGAAGGACGCGCCGATCATCGTGTTCGACGACAGCACGAGCGCGTTGGATTTGGAGACGGAAAAGCGGATTTTCCGGAACCTGCGCGAGCATTACGCGGGGCGCACGATGCTGATCGCGGCGCACCGCGCGAGTTCGGTCGCCGCTTGCGACGAGATCCTGTACATGGAGGACGGCGCGGTCGTCGAGCGCGGCACGCGGGACGAGTTGCTGGCCTTGAACGGCCGGTTCGCCCATATTTACAGGGAGCAAAGCGCGAACGCGGCCGAAACCGTCATATAAACGGCGCGATGGCGGGCAAAAAAATTGAGAATTGAGAATTGAGAATTGAGAAGTTAAGGATAGAGGTAAAAGGTAAAAGGTAAGAGGTAAGAGGTAAGAGGTTCGGATAGAGGACATTGCGCCCAAACCTGTCATTCTGAACGGAGTGAAGAATCTCAACCGATTGCGCAAAACCCCGGCATTCTTTCCGTGCGTGAGGAATCGCAACCGCTGAAAAAATTCCCCTCTATTGATAGAGGGGCGCCGCCGAAAGGCGGCGGGGTGTTAGGGCTTGTTTCAAACCCCGCTACAAAGTTCCGCGTCGGTTAGGGTATAATAAACACGGAAAATTTTTGAAAGAGCGCGAGAAAACTTTTTATAAAAAGTTTTCTCGCAGAGAAAAAAATAAAAAAACCAAAACCACTAAAAAGAGATTATGGCCGAAAGAAACAGATTTTTCGAGGACGAACGCTTGGACGAGCGGTTCAAGGGGCGCATGGTGTTCCGCATCTTGCGCTATGTCAAGCCGTACCGCAAAACGATCGCGTTCATTTTTGCCCTCATGCTGGCGATGGGGTTCGTCGCGCTGCTGCCGCCGATGTTCAACCGGATCATTATCGACGGCGTGTTCGCCAAACAGCCCGCGTATGTACGGCTGGCGGTCGGGATCATGCTCGCGTGGGCGAGCGTCGCCGCCGCCGACGTGACGTATACCTTTTTCCGCTCGCGGATTATGGCGAAAACGGGCTATAAAATCGTGCGCGACATCCGGCGCGACGTGTTCTATAACCTGCAAAAACTGGCGTTCGATTATTACGACTCCCGGCCCGCCGGAAAAATTTTGGTGCGCGTCACCAACTATGTGGACGATTTGGCCAACATCTTTTCCAGCGTGATCATCGGCATGGTCGTGGACATCATTAAAATGCTCCTCGTCACGGTGTGGCTGGTCATCTTGGACCCGCGCCTCGCGCTCGTCACGCTCGGCGCGATGATCCCCCTGTGCGCGGCGTTCTTCTCCATTTACCACTTCCTGCACAAACGCAGCGGCGACTACCGCAACAAGGTCAGCAACCGCACCGCCTATATCGCCGAAAATATCAACGGCTCGTTCGTGACAAAAGCGTTCGGGCGCGCCCAAACCAACACCGAAATTTACGACGGCTTGAACAAGGAATGCAACCGCCGGTGGCGCAGGTTCATTCGGCTGAACGAAACCCTGTGGCCGACGATGGACTTCTTTTACAGCGCGGCGGTCGTCGGCACGTATTTGTTGGTGCTGTATCTGGCCTTGGGCGACGAGGCGACCCGCAACGGCATGTCGATCGGCCTGCTGTCCGGTTTCATCGGCTACATGGGCATGTACGTCGGCCCCTTGAACAATATCGCGTCGCAGTTCCAGTCTTTGAGTTTGGCGTCGAGCAACGCCGAGCGGATTTTCGAGGTCATGAGCACGGAGCCGTCGGTGTTCGACAAGCCGGACGCCTATCGACTGCCGCCGATTACGGGCGCGGTGGAATTTGAGGACGTGACTTTCGCCTATGAAAAAGGCCGCCCCGTATTGGAAAACCTGACGTTGAGCGTCCCGGCGGGCAAATGCGTCGCGCTGGTGGGGCCGACGGGCGCGGGCAAGTCCACGGTCGTCAACCTGCTGTCGCGTTTTTACGACGCGACGGGCGGGCGCGTTTTGGTGGACGGGCACGACGTGGCGGGCGTGACGCTGCAATCCCTGCGCGAGCAGGTGGGCGTCATGATGCAGGACACCTTTATTTTCGGCGGCACGGTGATGGAGAACATCCGGTTCGGCCGCCCCTCGGCGAGCGACGCGGAGTGCGTAGAGGCGGCTAAAACGGTGTCCGCGTCGGACTTCATCGAGAAGTTTTCGGACAAGTACGCGCACGTATTGGCCGAGCAGGGCGCGGGCTTGTCGGTGGGCGAGAAGCAACTGTTATGCTTTGCGCGCGCGGTGGTGGCCGACCCGAAGATCCTGATTTTGGACGAAGCGACGAGCAGCGTAGACAGCGAAACGGAGGCCAAGATTCAATCGGCGTTAAACGCGCTTTTAAAGGGGCGCACGTCGTTCGTCATCGCGCACCGCCTTTCGACGATCAAGCGCGCCGACTGCATTTTATTCATAGCGAACAAGAACATCGCCGAGGCCGGCACGCACGAACAGTTGATGGAAAAGCATGGGCTGTATTACGAATTGGCCACCACGGCTTAACGGCGGAACGAGCGGCCAAAACGTATCAAGGCGCGCGCGGCTTGAAAGATACGGGGGCATAGCCAACGCGCGCCAGTCAAGGAATATAGGGCGCAAAACGTTTGACAAAAATTGTAAAGTACTGTACAATTAAATCGAATTAAGAGAAAACAAAAAGGGACGCGTCCCTTTTTGTTTTCTCTTAATTCGATTTAATTGTACAGTACTTTACAATTTTTGTCA
>JAISFM010000041.1 GCA_031263605.1 Clostridiales bacterium
CAATCAGATTGATCGGACGCGTCGGAAAACACAATCCCGCTCAAATAAAGATCGTAGGCGGATTCGTCTTTGTCGGAAACGCCCGCCGTAAACGCCGCCGCAAGGATTTGAATTTGTCCGGATTCTCCGGCCGGGGCAAATTCGAGGGGCGCGTCCGCCGTGACGGTAACGAATACGCCGACCGTCACCGTAAGATTTTCGGACTCGCGGTTCAGCCAGAACGCGGACGCAACCGTTATGCCGGCTAACGCCGACAACAGGAACGCCGCTGTAAAAATCAATAATTTCTTCTTATTCATTGACTACCTCCACGGTAAAGGTCAGCGTCTTGCCGCCGTAGCGGAAATCCGCCGTGTCGGGCAGGTCGAGTTTGAGCGTCAATACGACCGTTTCGGCGGCAGTCCCCGTCAGCGTGTGCAGAAGGGTCCCCGCGGCAAGGGTTTCGGTAAACAGCCCGCCGCCGTCTGTGTTGTATTTCCACACGTCGGAGGCCAAAGGGGACGCGCCGTCCGAGGCGGGGCCAGGGTCAAAGGTTAGCGCGGTGATTTTGACGTATTTATAGGCGGCGGGATCCGCCGTCCGCGCCGTGAACGTAAAGGTCACGGTTTCGCCGGGCAGAACGGCCGCCTTGTCCCGAACGCCGTCCGACACGGACAGCGTCAAAGGCTCGTCCACTTCGACGGTCTTGTCCCGCGTAAGGCCCACGTACGCGGTGACGACTATCCCGACCGCCACCAACAGCAGCAGGATCAGCAGGATCATGAAGATCCGTTGTTTCCGGCTTTTCCGGTTTTCTATTTCAGGCATTCCCATTTTTTTTGTTTTTCCTCCCGAAAGTTCGATTGACGGTTGACAAATGACAAATGGCAATTTACAAATGACACATGTCGGCCGGCAATTTACAATTTACAATTGACAAATGTCGGTTGGGGGACTCATTCGGCTCACAGTTCACAGTGCACAGTCCACAGTTTCGGTCGGGGGACTTTGCGCGGGCGTTCCTGTGTTTGGTAGAGATTGCTTCGTCGCGCTTCGCGCTCCTCGCAATGACCGACAGCAATAAGGATAAAGCGCTTTGCGCAACCACCCCGCCGCCGTTCGGCGGCACCCCTCCGCGGGAGGGGAATTTTTTAAAGGACACGACATTATGACGGTTGGCGCAACAAGTTTGTCGCCGCGCGGCTTGCGGGGAAACGCGGCATATCGCGCTTTCCCGCTCCGCTACTATGTCGGGGATTACGTTGAGGGGTATTCTTCATTGAGGATTTCGACCGTGAAACTCAACGTCGCGCCGGCATAGCCGACGTCGGCGGTGTCCGGATCCAAATTCAACTTGATGTTTAAGTAAATCGTAACCTCGTCCGTATTCGCCAAGGTAGCGAGGACTACGTCCTCTTCGAAATCATCGGTGAAAGTCGTCGTGTTGCCCTGCGTCGTGTTGTACTGCCATACGTCCGTAGACAACCCGCCGTAGCCATTGAGAACAACATTCGTCACTCTCACGTACTTATAATCCTGGGCATAAGCGGCCGCGTCGGTTTCCGCCTTGAAAGAAAACGTCGCCACGCCGCCGGGCAGGATTCCGGTGTTGCCCGACGCGGTTGCGTCCTTTACCGAGATGACCAAGGGGCTGCCGACCGTCACGGTGTTGCCTTCCGACTTCGTGTTGCTGACCCAAGCCGCATAGACGAGCGCGCCGCCCGCGACAAAGATCAGAGCGATGCATGTTACCAGCAAGAAGAGGCTTTTCTTTTTTGTTTTCATGTTCGTTTTTCTCCTTTTTTTTGCCTGCGCTGTTCAATTTTTGTCTGCGGCGCAGACGGGTTTTTTTATATTTCCGCCCCGCGTATATGCCCGTAGGACGGGAATAGGCTTGTTGACGGATTTGACTATGGATAATGCACAATTATGGATAGAGTACTTTGCGCAACCACCCCGCCGCCGTTCGGCGGCACCCCTCCGTGGGAGGGGAATTTTTTAGCAGTGAATAGTTCGGCGGCAGCCGCCTCGTCCATCGGACGAGGCGGCTTTTTTATCGCCCGTGGGGGCGATAAACGCATTTCAGCGATTGGCGTTATTCATTCAGCACATAGGGCAGTTCACAGTGCATAGTGCATAGTTGTGGATAATGCACAATTCACAATGCACAATTATGGATAAAGCACTTTGCGCAACCACCCCGCAGGGGAACGCGCGCGCAAACCCTTGTCATTTCGAGCGTAGTCGAGAAATCTCCCACATTATTCAATTGTCGGGGATTTCTCCGCTCCGTTCGCTGTCGCTCTCTTCGGTCGAAATGACAGGATAGTGCACAGTCCGCTGTTAACGGCAGTGCATAGTGCAGGGCAGTTCACAGTGCACAGTCCACAGTCCACAGTTTCGGTCGGGGGACTTTGCGCGGGCGTTCCTGTGTTCGGTAGAGATTGCTTCGTCGCGCTTCGCGCTCCTCGCAATGACACGCGGGACGTTCGCGCTCCTCGCTATGACAAAAGCAGTCCACAGTGCGCAATGTCCTCTATCCGATACTTCGTCCTTCCTCCTTCCTACTTCCTACTTTTCCTCCTTCCTCCTTCCTACTTCCTATCCTGCTTCCCGCTTCGTCCTTGTTGCCTTGCCTCCGCTTTAACCGCGCTTTTTCAAGCATAGGGCGGCGGCGGCGAGTACGGTCAAACCCGAAAGCAGGGCGGCAGAGGACGAACACGAACCGCAACCTTTTTGGGCGGCGGCTGTGCCGTCCTCCGTCCATTTTACGTAGAGCGTCAGGTCGCCCGTCACCGGCGCGGATTCGTCGTAGGCTTGGGTGTAATCCGCGTCAAGGTACAGGCCGTCGAATTTATAGCCGCCGGGGACAGGAATGCCCGCCATCGCTTGGGTTTGGGACACCGCGCCGCCTTGGGGGACGACGAGTACCGTCGCTTTGCCGTCGGCGTACTGCACGCTCACGTTGAAAACGAGCGGGTTCCATTTCGCCCAATAGGTCTTGTCGCCCGTCGTTCCCTGCGCAACCGCCGTCACGGGGCTGCCCGCAAATCCCGCGTCGGCGTACCAGCCGCCGAACAAATAGCCGTATTTGGAAATCTGCGCGGCCGCGGGCAGCGTCGCGCCGGACGCGGGGACATACGTCGCGGGCGCGGTATAGCCGTCCGCGTAAACGCCGCCGTCCGCGTTCAGCGTGACCGTGTACGCGTTCACCGTGAACGTTACGCCCGCCGCCGTCGTTTTGCCCGCGTAGGTAAAGGTCACCGTCTGCTGCCCCGCCGTGCTTTGCGCCGCCGCCGCCGAGGGCGTTACCGACGCGTCGGCCATGGAAATGTCCGTCGTGCCGCCGCCGTACCACGCCGCCGTAATCACGCCGCCCGCGAAGTTGAACGCAACGCCGCAGGAGTAGGTAGTCACCGCCGGGTTCGTCTTGACCGCTATCGACTCGACCGCGTCGGCCAAGACCGCGGCGGCGACGCCCGCCGGAGCCGCGCTCGCCGCTTTCAGCCGCACATAGAGATTGCCCCCGAGATAGGTCGTTATCGAACCGCCGTCGGTAACCGCTTTGCCGCCGTCCGTGAAGGTTTGGTCGGCGGAAACCTCGTACAGCGCAGAATCGAACGCCGCCGTTTTAGCCGCGTAATCGATGGCCAATACGCTCGCGGCGGGCGCGGCGGGGCGGCTCGCGACGGTTACCGCAGTCGGCGAGCCCGCGAACGCCGCGCCCGTCGCTTTCGCGCGGATATACAGGTTGGACCCAAGATAAGAGGTTACCGAGCCGCCGCTCGCAACCGCTTTGCCGCCGTCCGCAAACGTTTGGTCGGCGGAGGCTTCGTACTGCGTGGTAAACGCCGCCGTTTCCGCCGCGTAATTTATTGTCAACTCGCTTGCGGCGGGCGCGGCGGGGCGGCTCGCGACGGTTACCGTAGTCGCCGAACTCGCGAACGACGCGCTTTCCGGCGCCGCTTTCACGCGGATATACAGGTTAGACCCGATATAAGGGGTTATCGAATTGCCCGAAACCGTCGTCCCGAAGTTTGCCGCCGCCGACACCTCGTAGGCCGTGCCGAAACCGAACGTCTCGGCCGCGTAATCGATTGTCAACGCGCTTGCGGCGGGCGCGGCGGGGCGGCTTTTGACGGCGACGGTCGCCGCCGCGCTTGCGAACGACGTACCCGTTACCGCCTTCACGCGGATATACAGGTTGGACCCGATATGAGGGGTTATCGAATTGCCCGTAACAATCGTCGCGAAGGTTGCCGCCGCGGACATCTCGTAAACAGCGTCGAGGCCGAACAATTCGGTCACGTAATTGATTGTCAATACGCTCGCGGCGGGCGCGGCGGGGCGGCTTTTGACGGCGACGGCCGTCGCCGCGCTCGCGAACGACGTACCCGTTACCGCTTTCACGCGGATATACAGGTTGGATCCAAGATAAGAGGTTACCGA
>JAISFM010000121.1 GCA_031263605.1 Clostridiales bacterium
GGCGGCGGCGCGGGCAACGCGGGCGCGCTGAAAGCGTCCAAAGCCCCGATGCACGGCAAAGACTATTCGCTGTCCGTGACGATCCCGCCCCTTTCGGTTTTGTTTTTTGAAAGGACGGGCCCGATTAAATTGGCCGATAAAAAAAGCGCGGCGCGGAACGCGGGCAAAAAAAGCAGGCAATAAAAGCATTCTGCATTCCGTATGAGTTTTGTATTCCGCAAAGCGGCGGACAGGGCCAAAACGCGCGAAACGGTTTCAAGCGCAAACATATTTTCATTTCCCTTAAAAACGGTATACAAGAACAAAAGAATATGTTATAATAAAAGCCGAAGGAATAAAAGCAATGGGAAGTGTCAAAATGCGCAAAGATCCGTTAGTCAAACCCTATCTGAAATGGGCCGGCGGCAAGCGGCAACTTTTGCCGGAAATAAAACGGCATCTTCCGGAAAATTTTAGGAATCTTCGATATTACGAGCCGTTTGTCGGCGCGGGCGCGCTGTTCCTTGAATGCCAACCCCGCCGCGCGGTAATCAACGACAACAACGAACAACTCGTCCTTACATATAGAATGATTCGTGACAACATAGACGAATTGGTCATCGCTCTCAACGGGCACAAAGACAACAACAGCGAGGAATATTATTATCGAGTGCGGGAGCAGGATCGCGATATTCAATTTTTTGCCGCGCTTTCCGCCGTCCAAAAAGCGGCAAGACTGATTTATCTCAACAAAACATGTTATAACGGACTGTACAGGGTAAATTCGCAAGGGCTGTTTAACGTGCCTTACGGACGGTATATCAATCCGGCGATCTGCGACGGGCCCGTATTACGGGCTATCCATAGGTATCTGAACGGCGGGAATATCGAGGTTGAAATATTGAGCGGCGATTTTGAAGCCGCGGTCGAGACGGCGGGCAGGGGTTCGTTTATATATTTTGATCCGCCTTATCACAGCCCCGACAACACCAATTTTACAGGGTATCAAGCGGGCGGGTTCGGCGAAAACGAACAGAAAAGGTTGCGGGACGTATTTGCCGCCCGAACGGACGCGGGCGCGAAATGCCTTTTAAGCAACGCCGATACGCCTTTTATCCGCGAGATTTACAATGACAGCCGTTTTAAAATCATTGCGGTAAAAGCCAAGCGCGCCATAAATTCAGACAGCGCGGGGCGGGGCGAGGTCGATGAAATCCTGATAAAAAATTGGAGATAGTTTACGGCCGGGGATCCGAAGAAAAAATTGGAGGCAGATACGATGGCAACGCCGACAAAGGTTGACAGAGCATGGGAATGTTTATTTGATAAATACAGTATTCTCGGGCATATAAGCGCCGAAGGCTCTTTTTCTATTTCGTCCGCGCAAATAAATGAAACGCACGAGGCGCGGCTCATGGCGAAGTTCGATCAATCGGCGCAACTTCCCAAAATATTTCGGGACAATAATCTTTCCATTCTTCCCGTCACGCGGGGCGATTATATAATAGGGCCGTTTGCGACGCACGAAGCCCTGCGATATAAGCCGACGAAACCGAAACAGGTCGAAAACCCCCGGCTTGAAACGTTAAGGCCCGACAATCTTTACAGCGAGGCGTCCGCTTTGTTTTTTGCCTATAACAGCGGAATTATTAACGATGTTATGGGAAGCGCAAAAGTCAATTTTACCGTAAACGGGCGAATGGGCTCGGGAGTATTTTCTTTTTCGGTTCAAAATAAATTACAGCCGCAAAAGCCCGCGACCATAGAAGTAAGAAATTCACAAATAGAAATCGACGCCGGTTTTGAAAGCCCCGACGCGTTTCTCATTTGCGAGGCGAAAAATCAAGCGTCCGAGGAATTGTTAATACGGCAGTTATATTATCCGTATAGGCTATGGAGCGAGAAAATATCCAAGCCCGTCATTCCGGTGTTTTTGGCTTTTTCCAACGATACGTTTCATGTCTTTACATACGAATTTCAAGATAAACTGAATTACAATTCGATTGTTTTGAAGAATTACAAATCTTATACTTTTGCGGACGAGGATATTTCTTTGCAGGATATTATTACGGTATGGCGCAATACAGTTGAAATTCGGGAGCCGAGTGTGACGTTTCCCCAAGCGAATTCTTTTCCCCGCGTATTGGATTTGCTTTCAATTCTTTATGAGGGCGAACTGACGCGAAGCGAGGTCACGCTGAAATACGAATTTGATCCGCGCCAAACGGACTACTATGTTTCGGCCTGTGAATACCTTGGGTTGGTTGAGCGTTTTCCGGCCGCAAATCATGAGTGCGCATATCGTTTGACGTCGGACGCGCGGCGGATCATGTCGCTGCCCTATAAACGGAAGCATTTAGGGCTGATACGGAAAATCTTGGAAAAGCCGGTATTTTATCGGGCGTTTGGAATCCTTATTCAATCCGATAGGTTGCCCGACAGAAACGCGGTATGCCGAATTATGCAAAATACAAAATTTTCAAAACCGATCAATGAAACTACGATGGACAGGCGTTCATCGACGGTTAACGGCTGGCTTAACTGGATGTTGCGCCTTGCCGTTGCGGAATAGATAAAGCCGATGCGGTGGGAGCCCGAGAATTTTTTATTGGAAACGACTTCGATTTGGAGTTTTCCAAAACGGGGAAGTTGGGCGACGCATAACGCGAAGTACCGCGGCAATTGGTCGCCGTATATTCCGCGCAATTTGTTGTTGCGTTATTCGTCCAAAAACGATCTTATACTCGACCAATTTGCGGGCGGGGGGACGACGCTTATTGAAGCGAAACTTCTTGGCCGTCATAGTATCGGTGTGGACGTTAATCCGCTCGCGTTGGATTGCTGTCGGGAAAAAACGTCGTTTGAATACCCCGATGCCGGGCGAGTTTATATCAAAAGGGGCGATGCGCGCAAACTTGATTTTATTCCGCCGCGCAGCGTCGATTTCATCTGTACGCATCCGCCTTATGCCGACATCGTCAAATACAGCGGCGGCCTTGACGGCGATTTGTCAAACTATGGCGCGGAGGATTTTTTAATTCAAATGATCCCGGTTGCGGCCGAATGCTTCCGCGTATTGAGGCCGGGTAAGTTTTGCGCGGTGTTGATGGGCGATATACGCGAAAAGGGGCGCGTCGTACCGATGGGTTTCAAGGTTATGAAAGTTTTCGAGGAGAATGGATTTCACGTAAAGGAAATTATCGTTAAAGAGCAGCATAATTGCCGGGCGACGGGATATTGGAAAGAGAAAAGCGTCAAGCATAATTTTCTGCTGTTGGCGCATGAGCATTTATTTGTATTCAAGAAGTAGCGTTTGAATTGTCGGTCAAGCCGAAAAAACGATGGGAAAGAATCGGTGCGGCAAACTTTTTGAAATTTTTCTGAAACAACCTTGCAAAAAAGAAAAAATAGGTGTATAATATTACATATACTCGTTTAATGTTCGGTCTATCGGCAAAAATGCGGACATAATCATAAACGGGATTCATTTCTTGCGGCGGCACAAAACGCGGAATTTAATGAATGCGGAATTGCGGATAAAAATAAAACGGCGGGCGGAAAAGAACGAAATATAAACGCGGAATTTCATGAATGCAGAATGCAAAATGCGGAATGCAGAATTTCGGATAAGGCTTATTAAAAAAATATTGCCTGCGGGCAAGAAACATAAAGCATACTAAAAGTTTCTTTTTCGACAGGTCAACAATTGTGCATTGTGCATTCCGTATATACGGCATTCTGCATTCCGTTATACGGCGGCCTCAAAAAAAGGAGGAACATTAAATGAGAAATTACAAATGTATCGCAATGCTGCTGGCCGGCGGGCAGGGCAACCGCCTGTACGCCTTGACCAACAGTTTGGCCAAGCCCGCGGTTTCGTTCGGGGGCAAGTACAGGATTATCGACTTTACGCTGTCGAACTGCACGAACTCCGCGATCGACACGGTGGGCGTGCTGACGCAGTACCAGCCGATGCGCCTGAACGAGTACATCGGCAACGGCGAGCCGTGGGACCTCGACCGCAACACGGGCGGGGTGCGCGTGCTGCCGCCGTATCAGGCCAAGGCGGGCGGCGATTGGTACAAGGGCACGGCGAACGCGATCTATCAGAATTTGAATTTCATTCAGAACTTCGACCCCGAGAACGTGCTGATTTTGAGCGGCGACCATATCTATAAAATGGACTATTCCAAAATGCTGGAATACCACTGCGAAAAGGGCGCGGACTGCACGATCGCGGTGATCAGCGTGCCGCCCGCCGAGGCCTCGCGGTTCGGGATCATGAGTTTCGACAAGACGGGCCGGATCACGGACTTCGAGGAAAAGCCCAAAGCCCCGAAAAGCGCGGACGCCTCGATGGGCGTTTACATCTTTAAAATGACCGCGCTGGAAAACGCGCTGGCCGAGGACGAGGCCGACCCCGCCTCGTCCAAGGATTTCGGCAAGAACGTGATCCCCAAAATGCTGGCGGGCGGCAAAAAGTTGTACGCCTACGGGTTTTCGGGCTATTGGAAGGACGTGGGCACGGTCACCAGTTTGTGGGAAGCCAACATGGATTTATTGGGCGAGCCGCCGGT
>JAISFM010000177.1 GCA_031263605.1 Clostridiales bacterium
GGGTTCCCCCCGCCTTATCTCATGCCCGACGCGGCAAAGCCGCAAGGACTGAACACACGAATCAATGAAAATGCGAGAAAGTTTTTGAAAGGGGCGCGGGGAAAACTTTTTTTAAAAATTTTTCCCCGCCCCGATAAAAAAACCGCGAAAATATGATATACTATATCCTATGGACTTGAAAAACATCGACCTATTCCTGTTCGATTTGGACGGGACGCTGTATCTGGGCGACGAGCCGCTGGCGGGCGCGCCCGAAACCGTCGCGGCTTTGCGCGGGGCGGGAAAAAGAATCTGCTTTTTAACCAACAATTCCTCGCGCGCCCGCGCGGGCTACCTCGCGAAACTCGAACGAATGGGGTTCGCGCCCCGGGACGGCGAGTTCTGCTCGTCCGCGCTCGTGACGGCCGATTGGCTGAAACGCGCGGGAAAGACCCGAAACGTTTACTTCCTCGCCCCCGCCGCCGTCCGCCGCGACTTTACAGAGGCGGGAATCGGCGTGATCGATTACGCGGACAACAACTCTGTCGCCGCTGTCGCCTCTGTCGCCGCTCCCCGCGGTTCTTGCGGGCCGGCCGCCCCGCCGCGACGCGGCCGCCCGCAAGAGGCCGCCGGAACGGCGGAGCGGACAAATGGCGGAACGGATTGCCGAGAGTATACGGTGGTCGTGGGCTTCGACACGGAATTGGCCTATGACAATTTGCGGACGGCGTGCGCCCTGATTCGGGGCGGCGCGTTCTTTGCCGCCACGCACCCCGACAAGACCTGCCCCACGCCGCGCGGCTTTATCCCCGACGCGGGCAGTTTCTTGGCGTTGATCGCCGCCGCCGCGGGCCGGAAACCCGACGTTATTTGCGGCAAGCCGCACAAACCGATTTCGGACTACATTATGCGAAAGTACAAAATCAAAGACCGCCGCCGCGTGTGCATGGTCGGCGACCGCCTCACAACCGATATAAAATTCGGCTTGCGGAACAAATTCGCGTCGGTTCTGGTCATGACGGGCGAAACGACCGAGGTCATGCTGCGGGAAAGCGCGGTTAAGCCCGATTTAGTGTTGGACGACGCGCGGGGGATTTTAGGATTGATTTAACGTTAGTGGTTAGTGTCGGTCAGGGGTGGGGAAGTGAGAAGTGCGGTCGGGTGGCATTGCGCGTCTTGCTTTGCGCCTTGTCCTTGATTGTGCATTGTGAATTGTGAATTGTTCCGTCATTTTGGACGCAAATATAGAATGACAACCTTAAAAAGAATGCGGGGGGAAACTTTGTGGAAAAAGTTTCCCCCCGCGCCCCCTTTCAAAAACTTTCAACACAATAGGGAATGCGCGCGCCTCTTTTTGTGCTGCGGAATTAACCGGCGGCGGCTTTGCGCGTCTTTTTAATTTCGCGGCAAGCCTATTTAGCGAGTTCCTCAAACGCGGAACGGTAGCGTTCCAACACCCTTTTGGCCGCTATGTCGATTTTTTCCTCGTCCGTCAAATCGGCGAGCGGGTTTTGGCTCAAATCCAAAAGCACGAACTTCGGGCGGTTATTCTTAAACAAAATCGCGCTCCCGTTCTTTTCCGCAAGGCGCGCCGCCTTTGAAAAGTTTTGGTTCGCCTCCGTCACGGTCAATATCCGATTCGTGTCCACAATCCTTGAATACCTCTTATATCGTCAACAAAAATACTATTAAAACCCAATTATAACCGTCATTAATATGGCGAAAACAATCAGGGACATAGACAGGGCTAACGCCAAAAAAGGCCTAAACTTGTCTCTTTGTCCCCGCAATACGCAAATCAACGTAGAGGCAACCCCAAAAAGAAACGCAATACCGGCAAACACCCAACATAAAATCAACCCCCAAGTCTCTATGACAAGGTACGCGTAATATGATGTGTATGTGCTTTGATAACCACGATAACTATAAACTTGGAGCGTAGCAAGGGGAAAAACAAACGCTAAGGAAGCAGAAAAAATAGACGCTAACGCGAAAATCCAATTGCATTTTGCTAATGCGCCGCTTTCGCTGTCGGGGACGGATAATTTTTCACGGTGGGGAACCCGCTTCTTATTGACGGCGACCCCGCACCCTACGCAAACGACCGCCTTTTCATCGATTTCTTTACCGCAATTATAACAGAACATGTGCTAATGATACCACACGCAAAGAGAAAAGTCAAACAATTTGCAAGAATTTAATAGTGTGGGGGATTTCTCGACTTCGCTCAGATCCTGACATTGCGCGCGCGTTCCCCTGCGCGGCAGAGATTGCCGCGCAGGGGAACGCGCCTTTTGCGCGCGAACGTAAACAGGCCTCATACCATACGCCGCCGTTTATGGCTTTTTATTGGTATAAAACTTAATCTTTTCTATTACGGCCTTCTCGTCGATCGGCTTGGCCAAATGGTCGTCCATGCCGCTGGCCATGCAGTTGTCTATGTCCTCCTTGAACGCGTTCGCCGTCATCGCTATGATCGGTATGCCCCGCGCCTTTTCCGTGCCGAGGGCGCGGATCGTGCGCGTCGCTTCCAAACCGTCCATCTCCGGCATCTGCACGTCCATGACGATCAGGTCGTACTTGCCCGGGTCGGCCTCGAACTTTTTCACGGCCTCCAAGCCGTTTCCGGCCGTGTCGATCCTCACGCCCGTGTCGCCCAAAAGCGCGATGAATATCTCGCGGTTGATCTCGATGTCCTCGGCCAGCAGGATTTGCACGCCCGACAGGTCCGCGCTGCCCCCGCGCCGCTCCTCGGTTTGCGCCGCGCCGCCCCCTTTTTGCAAAACGTCCCGAATCGCGCCGGCCACAAGCGACGGGAACAGGGGCTTCGCGGCGAACCGCGTTATACGCAGCGCCTTGGCCTCGGCCTCTATCCTGTTCCATTCAAAGAAGGACGCCGTCAAAACGAGCGCGCCCCGATCCACGCCGTCCGACAATTGCCGGACAATTTCCAGCCCGTTCGCGTCCTTCATGCCGTAGCCCACGAACACCACGTCGTAGGGCTTGCCCGCCGCCGCGCGCTCGTTGATCAGGCGCACGGTCTTGGCCGCGCTTTCGGTCTCGTCGGGCTTGATGCGGAAGCGCGACAGGATCGCGCGGAGATAGGACGCCGTCCCTTCGTCGCTCTCCGCAACCAAAACGCGCAAGTTCGACGTGTCCATGCCGCCGAAGGGGTCGGGCGCGGGATTGGGCGCGCGCTCGAATTTCACCTCGAAAAAGAACGCCGAGCCCTTGCCGTATTCGGATTCCGCCCACATGCGGCCGTCCATCTTTTGCACGATGCTCTTGGAAATAGCAAGCCCCAAGCCCGTCCCGCCGAACCGCCGCGAGATGCTGCCGTCCGCCTGCTCGAACGAGTGGAACAATTTCCCCATCTGCTCCCCGGTCATGCCGATGCCGGTGTCCCGCACGACGAAGCGCAAGATGGCATGGCCCGCCTCGGCGTGCACCTGCTCCGCCGTCAAGGAAATGCGGCCGTTTTCGGGCGTGAATTTGACCGCGTTGGACAGCAGGTTGGCGATCACCTGCGAAATCCGCAGGTCGTCCCCGATATAGTCCGTCTCCATTTTTGGGTCTATCGCCACGTCGAGCCGCTGATGCTTCGCCTCGGTCTTGTCGGCGATCAAATTGCAGAGTTTGATCATGATTTGCTCGACGTTCATCGGCTCGTTGTGGAGTTCCAACTTCCCCGCGTCGATTTTGGACATGTCCAAAATGTCGTTGATAAGCCCCAGCAGGTGCAGGCCGGACGCCCCGATCGTCGAGAGGCAGTATTTCAGTTTCTCGACGTCGCTCGTGCCGTCCGCGATTTTGGTCATGCCGATGATCGCGTTCATGGGCGTGCGGATTTCGTGGCTCATGCGCGAGAGGAATTCGGATTTGGCCTTGCCCGCGCTCTCCGCGTCCTCGACGTTCCGTTGCAGCGTGTGCTGGTGCCGGACGAACACCGCGATCACCCCCGCCACGATCAAACTGATGACGACCATAAACGCCGACAGCAATATGACGGGAATTTGGCTGTTGTTCAGCGCGGACAGGTCGGCTTGGTAATCGGACAGGGGGACGCTCACGGCGAGCCGCCAATTCGTATAGCCTAAGTCCACGGGAAAATTGAGGCCGCCGCCCGCCGCCCCCGGCAACGCGCCGTCCCCGCCCGCGCGGGCGATCGTTTCGCCGCCGCCCGCCGTCAAATAAATCCCGCAGTTCTGCGTGTGGCACGAATCCGCTATTAAATCATAGAGCGCGGTCCAGGAAACGTCGATCCCCGCCACGCCCCAATCCCCCTCGCCGGGGCCCCATTTGACCGCTCGGGCGCAGGTGAACGCCTCGGGGACGCGCCGCGCCGAATCGAGCGAGGAATCGAGGTAGGGCTTGGAAAAGACCGTTCGGTTTTTATCGGTCAGGCACTCGTTATAGGCCGCCCAAAATTCGGATTCCGGCGGGTGGCGCACGGGCGCGACGCCGCCCTCGTAAAAAGTATTTTCGTTAAAAGACGCATCCTTGAAAAAGAACGCGGCTATGACTTGATCCGCGCCGTCCTTGTCCTTGCCGCAGACGGCTTGTTCCGCCGTTAGAAACAGGCTGTAATCGGCGGGGTCGTCGAAAAGCCCGTCGCCCGGGGGATTTTTTTCAATCTGCGCGGCGATCGCCTCGGTTTTGTCGGCGTAGCGTCCGAGCAGGCCCTCGATTTCGGCGGCGCGCGCGCGGGTGAACAGCGCGAGTTCCTCCCGTTCCTTATCCCAAAAACTCTCGCGCTGCGTTTTATTGTTCAGGACGATAACCAAAACAAGGCTTACGATAAAAATAAGCCCGAAAAAAATAAACAGCCCATAGGCCGCAAACCGTTTTTTCCTTTCTATTGCCATTTTCTGCTTTCTGTCCGTTCCGATTCGGATTAGAGTTACAAAACCTATTGACTATAACTATACCACAAAACCGCCCGAAAATCAACAAAATCCGTCTCGTTATCAGAGGGATTTCGGAAGGCAAACGACAAATGTCGAAAATTGTCGAACGAGGCCGTTTATTCCGAATCAAGGTTTAACGGCAAGGCCAATTTATAAATCTCGTTCTTTGCCACGCCGCGTTCCCTGGCGGTGCGCTTGACCGCCTCGTTCGTCGGCAAGCCCGCCGCGATATGCGCCTTTAAATGCTCGGCGGGCGGCAGGGCGAGCAACGGGTTTGCCGTTTCCCCCGCGCCCTCTATCACCAACACATATTCGCCCCGCGCCTCTAAATCGGGGTTTTCGTTTAAAACGTATTCCGCGACTTCCTCGTACAGTTTGGTCAACTCCCGCGCCAAACACGCGCACCTCGCGCCGAACGCCGCGAACAAATCCTTTAAATCGCGGTTCAGGTCGTGCGGCGCGGAATAGAAAATCAAGGGCGCGCGCACGGGCTTCAAGCCCTCTAAAAACGCCCGCCTGCCCTTTCCCCGATCGGGCAAAAAGCCCGCGAAATAAAAGCCGCCGCCGCCCCTGCCGCTGCCGATCAGGGCGTGGATCAGCGCGGTACCCGCGCCGACCACTTCGATTTTGATTCCCCGTTCCCGCGCGGCGTTGACCAGAACGGTTCCCGGGTCGGAAACGCAGGGCAAGCCCGCGTCGGTGATCAGCGCGACATTTTTGCCCGCTTCCGCCGCGGCCAAAAGCCTTTCCGCGCATTCCCGCTCGTTGAATTTATGATAGGCGATCAGCGGTTTTTTGATCCCGTACCGGTTCAGCAGCACGAGCGACCGGCGCGTGTCCTCGCAAGCGATCAAATCGGCCGCTTGCAGCGTTTCCACGGCGCGGTACGTTATGTCCTTTAAATTCCCGATCGGCGTCCCGACGATGTAGATGGCACTCATTTTTTTACCTTTTTAAGAATTGAGAAGTGCAAGGGAATTGAGAATTGAGAATTGAGAAGTAAGGTCGAATGTCCGTCATGCAAGCCGGTCGGCGGGTAAGAAACATACAGCATAATAAAAGTTTTTTCTTGCGTCAGCATCCGAACCTTTTACCTCTTACCTTTTACCTCTTACCTAAATCTCTTATCCTTAACTTTTCAATTCTCAATTCTCAATTTTCAACCCCGCTTTCCCGCCCTTAACCGCCTCGATCAATGCGTACAGCGGCGGTTTATTCGGCGCGGGCTTTACCAATTTCAACACTTTCGGCTCCAACCGGTGCGCGGACAGGGCGCGGAACGCGTCGGCCAACCGCTCGCACCGATGGATCAGGTAAAACCGTCCCCCGAATTTCAGCAGCCGCGCCGCGCTCGCCGCGACCTCGTCCAAAGTCACATGCGTTTCGTGCCGCGCGGCCGTTCGCCCGTCGATTTCCGGCCGGCCTTTTGAATCCGCAAGCGCGGTACCCGCTTCCGTCCGCTCTTTTGAATCCGCGGGCGCGGCGCGGGCGGCTTCAAAATAGGGCGGGTTGCACACGGCTACGTCGAAACTTTCCCGCCCCAAAGCCGTATGCGCCTCTTGCATGGGCGCGTTCAAAATCTTGACCCTGCCGCTCAACCCGTTGTACGCGGCGGAACGCGCCGCCATATCCGCCAAATCCGCTTGAATTTCCACGCCGACGATTTCCCGCGCTTCGGTTTTCGCGGACAGCAGCAGGGCGATTACGCCGCCGCCCGTCCCCAAATCGCAAACGCGCGCGCCCGCCTTTGCCTTTGCGAAATTGGCAAGGTACACCGCGTCCTCGGAAAAGCGGTACATGTCCGCGCGCTGAATGATTTGCAAGCCGCCGCATTGCAGGTCGTCCAGCCGTTCATTGGGTTTGGCCTCGTAATTCATTCCTTCTTTCCCTGTCCCCGCTTTCCGAACAATGTTCTTTATCCGAACTTCCCGCTTCCTGCATCTTACCTCTTACCTTTTACCTCTTACCTCTTACCTTTTATCTGTATAGTGTCCTGTATAATCATTTGCATTTTTTTTATGTTTTTGCTATACTATATACAGTCACAATAAATACTGAAAAGGAGAGTTTTATGGCTCACGTTATCACAGATTCCTGTATCAAATGCGGCGCGTGCGAGGGCGAATGCCCCGTCGGGGCGATTTCCGAGGGCGACCAGACGTATGTCATCAGCGACAGCGCGTGCATCGACTGCGGCGCGTGCGCGGGGACATGCCCGGTATCGGCGATCAAACCGCAGGATTAAACGGCACCCGCATCGCCGGATACGCGATAGAATCCTTTTTAGGGTTCTATTTTTTTATACCCTCGGCCGCCGGAAATAGAATAGAGCCGTTGCGAAACCTCAACGCGAAAAGATTTACGAGGGATTTTTTAAGGCGCGGCAAGGGAGTGGACAAATAGCGCGGAACGCGCGACGCGGCAATCCCTATATAACACGTATAACACGAAACGCGCCTTTTTATATAGAGATTGCCGCGTCGCGCTTCGCGCTCCTCGCAATGACAAGCCGCGTTTATGTTCCACGTCGTTTGTCCACTCTCGCGCGGCAACGGGGTATTGACCCGATACGGACATTTTTCTTTGCGCTCTATTCCTATCCGATTTTTCTTTTTTGGTCGGACTATTTTCTTTTGACGGGCAATCTTGACGGGCTTCCTCAAAGAAAAATGTCCGTCCACTCTATCCAATTTCTTTGCGCTCTATCCCTATTCCGATTTTTCTTTTTTGGCCGGACTATTTTCTTTTGACGGGCAATCTTGACGGGCTTCCTTAAAGAAAAATGTCCGTTCACTACGGCAGATTATTCCCCGCCGCCGCAAAGATTTGATACCATTCCTCCCGCGACAGAACGACTTCGGCGGCCTTGACGCAGTCCTTTAACCGCTCGACGTTCATTGTGCCGGTGACGGGCTGCATTTTGGCGGGGTGCCGCAGGAGCCACGCGATCGCGATTGTCGTATTGCTTACTTTGTGGGCGGCGGCGACCTCGTTAATTTTCGCGTTCAGTTCGGGGAATTTCGGGTTGTCCAAAAACACGCCGCCGAAAAAGCCGGCTTGAAACGGCGACCACGGCTGAACGGTAATATCGTTCAAGCGGCAAAAATCCAAAACGCCGCCGTCGCGGTCGAGCGCGGCGTCGTCGGCCATGTTGACGCGCGTCCCCCGCGATATCATATAGGCGTGGGCGATCGAGAGTTGCAATTGGTTCGCGGCGATCGGCTGTTTGACGAATTTCTTTAACAGTTGCATCTGCAAGGGGCTTTGGTTCGAGACCCCGAAATGCCGTACCTTGCCGCTCTTTTGCAGCGCGTCGAACGCCTCGGCGACTTCCTCCGGCTCGACCAGCGCGTCGGGGCGGTGCAGCAGCAGCACGTCTATGTACTCGGTTTTCAGCCGTTTCAAACTGCCGTCCACCGATTGCAAAATATGCGCCTTGGAAAAGTCGAACCCGACGCCCTTGCGGATGCCGCATTTGGTCTGCAAAATCATGTCCCCGCGCGGCACACCCGCCGCCGCGTCCGCGAACATTTCCTCGCATTTCCCGCCGCCGTAGATGTCGGCGTGGTCGAAAAAGTTCGCCCCCAAATCCAGCGACGCGCGCACAAAGCGTTCCGCGCCCTTCCTGTCCAGCCCCGTCATCCGCATACACCCCACCGCCACGACGGGGACGGACAGCCCTGTTTTGCCAAGTTCAATTTGTTTCATTTTCGGACTCCTTTTTGGTTTTATTTTTTAGGTTTTGCGGGGGAAAAATTTTTGAAAAAATGTTTCCCCCGCGCCCCTTTCCAAAAACTTTCAACAATTTATTTCTTAACTCAACCCTTATAAATTATTTTTTACTCACACCTTATAAATTGTTTTTACTCGCACCTTATAAAAAACGCCTCGACAAGCCGCCGCAGATTGGGTTTCAGACGGGCAACAGTCGTCAAGTCGGCGCATGAGTGTATAAGAATACACGATTGCGCGGACTTGACGAGCGTAGCCCGTCTGAAACCCGATATACGACGGCATCAATCGAGCAGTTCTTTCAGCGTTTCGTCTATCGGGTCGTCTTTTTCCAAATCCTCGGCCACCGTGTGCTTGCCTTTCACTTGATTGAGCGGGTATTCCTTGATCTCGAAACTGTCGTGGGGGCCGGGCATTTTGACACGGACGGTCTGTTTCAAAAAATTGTTCGACCACACCGACCCCTTGCCGTCGGGCGTCGTGACCTCGCTGTTGTTCTTGGGCATACGCTTGGCCGTCTCGACATAGTGCTTGTTTTCATAGGACAGGCAGCACATCA
>JAISFM010000190.1 GCA_031263605.1 Clostridiales bacterium
TTGTGGCTTTTCTGGTTGGAGTGAGTGGACTCGAACCACCGACCCCCACCTTATCAGGGTGGTGCTCTAACCGCCTGAGCTACACTCCATCGGGACTTTACTATTTTAACCTAAAACGGCCGATTTGTCAACCGAAATTTATACGCTATTTACAATTCAAATTTATTTTGCAACGCCGCCGTTTATATTCCCCTCAACGCCGCTTTCATGCTTGCGACATATTCGCGGAGGGCGGGGGCGGCGTTCGCGCCGTATTGCTCGACAAGGCGCACGAGCGCGCTGCCCACGATTACGCCGTCGGCGTGGCGGGCGATTTCGGCGGCTTGGGCGGGCGTGGAAACGCCGAAGCCCACGGCGGCGGGAACGCGCGTTTCCGCTTTGACGGCGCGGACAAGGGCGGCGATGTCGGTCTCGAAAGCGGAACGGACGCCGGTCACGCCCATCGAGGACACGATATACACAAAGCCCGACGCGGATCGGGCGATCGCGCGGATACGCTCTTGCGAGGTCGGGGCGACGAGGGAAATTAAATCGACGCCGTTCTTTGCGCTCGCGGCGCGGGCTTCGCCCTGCTCCTCAAAAGGCAGGTCGGGAATGATAACGCCGTCCACGCCGGTATCGGCGCAGCGGCGAAAGAAGTTGCCGTACCCGTAACGGAACACAGGGTTTAAGTAAGTCAAAAAAACCAACGGCACGGCGGCCTTTGCGCGGACGCGCCCGGCCAGCCCGAAAATTTTCTCGACGGTCGCGCCGGCGGAAAGGGCGCGGATATTGGCTTTCTGGATCACGGGCCCCTCGGCGATCGGGTCGGAAAAGGGGATGCCGATCTCGATCAAGTCCGCGCCCGCCCGCGCCATCTCTAAAATATAGCCCTCGCTCTTTTCAATCGTAGGGTCGCCGCCCGTCAAAAAGGCGATGAACGCTTTGCCGTTTTTAAACGCGTTTTGTATCCGGTTTGTTTTCATCTTATCTTTACCTTGAATAGCCGCCGCCGAAATGGCAGCCGCCACGTTTCGTTTTTTCGGTTTGACTATTTTCAAACCCCGCGCGGTCTTTATGAATAGGCGGGCCATATCGAGCCTTGCCGCCCTTTATAAAAACGCGTCCGCAGCCCAACCGCGCCCGCGTTTCGTAAAGGGTATCCGGCGCAAAAATCCCGCGCCGGTTCGGAAAAAAGCCGGTTAACTTTCAACGATTTGCCGCCCCCGGTACCGCGCGATCGAGGCGGCGTCCTTGTCCCCGCGCCCCGACAGGCAGACGATAACGCTTTCCGATTTGGGCAGGCGCGGCGCGAGTTCCCTTACATGGGCGACCGCGTGCGCGCTTTCGATCGCGGGAATGATTCCTTCGGTACGCGCCAGATATTCAAAGGCCGACACCGCGTCCGCGTCGGTCACGGGCACGTATTGGGCGCGGCCGCTGTCGTACAGCCACGCGTGTTCGGGGCCGATGCCGGGGTAATCGAGCCCCGCCGAAATCGAATAGACCGGCGCGATTTGCCCCTCGGCGTTCTGGCAGAAGTAGGATTTCATGCCGTGGAATACCCCCGCCTCGCCCTTTGCGATTGTCGCGGCGTGAAAGGCGGTATCCACGCCCCGCCCGGCGGCTTCGCACCCGATCAAGCGGACGGAACGGTCGCGGATAAAGCGGTAAAACAAGCCCATGGCGTTGCTGCCGCCGCCCACGCAAGCGACTGCGGCGGCGGGCAATTTGCCCTCGCGCTTCAAGATTTGGGCGCGCGCCTCGCGGCCGATGACGCTTTGAAAGTCGCGGACGATCGTGGGGAAGGGGTGCGGCCCCATAACGGAACCCAGAACATAATGCGTATCGTGGACGCGCCCCGCCCATTCGCGCATCGTTTCGTTGACGGCGTCCTTCAAGGTCATCGTGCCGCTCGTGACGGCGTGGACTTTCGCCCCGAGAAGTTCCATGCGGTAGACGTTCAAGGCTTGGCGTTCGGTGTCCTCCTTGCCCATAAAGATCTCGCATTCAAGCCCGAGCAGGGCGGCGGCGGTGGCGGCGGCCACTCCGTGCTGCCCCGCGCCGGTTTCGGCGATGACGCGCGTTTTGCCGAGGCGTTTGGCCAGCAGAACCTGCCCCAGCACGTTGTTGATTTTGTGCGAGCCGGTGTGGTTGAGGTCCTCGCGCTTTAAATAGATTTTCGCGCCGCCCAAGTCCCGCGTCATTTTTTCGGCGTAGTACAGCGGGGAAGGCCGCCCCGCGTAATTTTTCAAGAGCGCGGCGAGTTCCGCGCGGAAAGCGGGGTCGCGTTTGCATCGGTCATATCCTATTTCCAGCGCGATGAGTTCGTTCATCAGCGTTTCGGGGACGTACTGCCCGCCGAAAAGCCCAAATCTGCCTTTTTTCATACTGTCTTTACTTATCCTTATTATTAGAGTTGTTACGAAACCTCTCCGCGAAATCCTTACGGGTCTTTTCGTGTTTAGGTTTCGTAACAACTCTATTGAATAGCGGTCAAATGTAATTATCCGCGCTCATATTAGACTTGTTGCGGAATTAAAAGGCGAGCGGAATTGCGATAGATCTTTGCGACAAACAAAGATAAAAATTGAGGATTGTAGCAACGCTACTATCGAAATTTTTATCAAAGTTTGTCACGAAAAGACGCGCAAGGCCGCCGCAAGTTAATTTCGCAACAAGTCTATTCCCGCGCGGCATGCGGCGACTAATTGCAATATTTTTTCCCGATCCTTCAAGCCGTTTGTTTCCGCGCCGGAACTCACATCCAACGCGTAGGGGGAAAGGGCGAGCGCGTCCCCTATATTCCCAAGGCCGATGCCGCCCGCCAAAAAGTAGGGCTTGCCGGTTCGTGGTATCAAGTTCCAATCGAAAGTTTTGCCCGAGCCGTTCCCGCTGTCGAACAACAGGTAGTCCGCAAGGCACAATGTAAGCGGTTGAGATTCTTCGCTTCGTCTGGAATGACGGGCGATTTTCACAACCTTGATAATCGGCACGCCGCACGCCGCTTTCAACCGTTCGATATAGGCCGCGTCCTCGCCGCCGTGCAGTTGCGCCAGATGGATAACGCCGTCCCGGTACAGCGCGGCGATCTCGTCGATCGGGGCGTTCACGAACACGCCGACGGGCGCAATGCCGGGGCGCAGGCTTTTGCGGAAAGCCGCGGCTTGCGCGGGCGCAATCCGGCGGCGGCCGGGCGCGAATACGAACCCGACATAATCGGGCCGGGCTTCGTTGACGTATTCTATGTCCTCGCTGCGGAACAGACCGCAGATTTTGATTTTACTCATGTTTTTGTTTGCGCCAAGTACTTAAACCGAAATTTGCCTATTCGATTTACAATTTACAATTTACAATTGACAAATTGCGGTCGTAGCATGTTG
>JAISFM010000312.1 GCA_031263605.1 Clostridiales bacterium
GGTTTTGTGTTATAATATCGCTATGATACACGATGGGAACGATGACAAAACGCTTAAAGTGTTCAAAGCCGACGACGAAATCGGCGCGGACAGCGAAATTTCCCTGCAATACATCGTCGCGCGCGACACGGAACACGACGACTTGACCCGCGAGCCGCCGCATAAGCACGAGTTCGTCGAAATGGTCTTCACGATCAACGGGCACGGCGCGCATACCGTGGACGGCAAAAACTATGACGTGTCGCCCGGCAGTTTGCTGTTCATCAATTGCGGGCGGGAGCATTCCTTCCGCATGGACGCGGACAACGAGTACATCAACATACTGTTGAAGCCCGAGTTTTTCCAGCCGCAAGCGGAAACGCGGGATTTGACCGATATCTTTTCGCTGTATTTCCAGCAGGAGGCCGACGAGGGATACGGGTCGGCGGCGGGCGGGGTCAACCGGATAACGTGCGCGGCCTTTACCGGCGGCGAGTTTGTCGAGATCAACGGGATTATTCGGTATATGTGGGCGGAATTTTGCGCAAAGGCGCCGCGCTATTTGGATATCCTGCGCAATTATTTGGACATCATCATCGTGAAAGCCATACGGAACGTCGAGAGCACGGGCAAAAACAAGTTCGTCAGGCAAGTGAAAAAGGAACTGCACGAGGCCGTGCTTTTCATCAACGACAATTTTCAGACCGGAATCACGATGCACGACGTGGCGGCTAAATTTTTTTACAACCCGTCGTATTTCGCGCGTATTTTCAAGGAGTACCTGGGGAAAAGTTTCGTGCGCTATGTTCAGGAGCGGCGCATGGAAACCGCGATGAGAATGCTGCTCGAAACGGACCAGTCCATAGAAGCCGTGCAATTCAGCGTCGGCTATGAGAACAAGGCGCAGTTTTACGATATTTTCAAACGCTATACGAATATGACCCCCAACCGGTACAGGCAGGCCGGCAGAGCCTCGGGAAACGGCGGGGAAAAACACAAGTAACGCTTGGCGCCGGTTGAAGGGGGGCAACGGCGTCTTTTTGTTTGCGCTTTCGCGTATATGCCGCCGCTTCATCCGCTTTTTGACCGGATAGTTTCGCCAACGGCCAAATAGTAAAAAATCCATATAAATATGTAAAACTTCGGCATTGAAAACCCCCGCGGTTTAAGGTATCATATAATAGCGATACTTACGGCGGGGTTTTTTATATGGCGACGGTTTTGACCTGCGGGCAATTGAGGGAAAAAATATCCGGCTGCTGGAACGGCAAAAATATCGGCGGCGTGTTCGGGCTCCCCTTCGAGGGGGAGCGCGGCTTTAACGACGCGGACTTTTACGCGCAGACGGATTTAGCCCGCAATTTGCCGCCCAACGACGATTTGGACCTGCAATTGGTTTGGCTCAACGCCGCCGAAAGGTTCGGCCGCGCTCTGGACGAGCGCATCCTCGGGGAATATTGGATGGCGTACATTATCCCCGATTGGCTGGAATACGGCACCGCGAAGGCGAACATGGCGCGGGGCATAGAGCCGCCGCTGGCCGCCGCCGTGGAGAATCCGTACGGGAACAGCGACGGCGCGTTTATCCGGAGCGAGATTTGGGCGTGCCTCGCGCCCGGGCTACCCGATATAGCCGCCCGTTACGCGTATTGCGACGCGTCCGTCGATCACGCGGGCGAGGGGCTGTACGCCGAAATCTTTTGCGCGGCGACGCAGAGCGCGGCGTTTTGCGAAAACGACATCGACAGGCTTTTGGACGTCGGCCTGTCCTATATCCCCGCCGGCTGCGGCATAGCGCGGGCCGTCCGGTTGGTGCGGGAAGCGAAAAGCGGCGGCTTAAATTACGCGCAGGCGCGCGACAAGTTGTTCCGCGAAATCCCCGGCTCGTTCGGCGCGCAGTACAAAACCTTGGAGGAGATCCCAAAGGGCTATCCGGTCGCCGCGCCCGGGTACGACGCGCCCAATCAAATCGGCATTGTCGCCTTGGGGCTGCTGTACGGGGAAGGGGATTTCGCCATGACCCTGCGCCTCGCGGTCAACTGCGGCGAGGATGCGGATTGCACGGCGGCTACCGTGGGCGCGCTTTTCGGCATCCTGTACGGCAATTCGGCGATACCGGAGGAATGGGTCGCGCCGATAGGCGACAGGATTTCGGTGGGCTGCGTCAAGCGTTGCAACGGCGACCTTTGGATCCCCGAAAACGTAGCGCAACTGACCGATAGGATCCTGCGCTGCATACCGTCTTTTTTGGGCGCGGGCCTGTGCGTGTTGGACTTTGTGAACGGCGGCTATACGGTTTCGGCGCGCGGCCCCGGCAAACTGCGTATGGGGCCGGACGAGGAGCGCGTAAAGCATATAGGCCGCAACGTGGAGGACGCGCGCATCAACGAGATGATCCGCCTGCCGCGCTATTCCGCGCTGTACCGTTTCCCGTTTATCAACGTAGTTCTGGAATACGGGCGCGCGCCGACGGTCTCGGAGGGCGAAACCTTTGCGTTCAAACTGACGATCTTCGACAACGCCGCCGCGACGGTTCAAAGGTGGGCTTCGGTATCGGTCTATTTGCCGGACGGCTTAAAGATTCAGGGCGCGTCAAAATTCACCCTCCCCGTGCAGAACACCTATCATTACCGCGCGGAGCGCGCGGTGGAAGTGGCCGTCGAAAGGCTCCCCGCCGAAAAGGCGGATATTATCTTCGACGTCGCGATAGCCGGCCGCCCGGGAGGGAACCTGATCAAGGCGGCGCTGTTTTCAAAATAAGGCCCCGCGACGGCCCGAACGGGCCGCCCCGATGAAAACGGTCCCGTTTTCATTTTTTTCGCCCCTTCCGCATAGTTATGCGGAAGGGGCGAAAAAAGGGCATTCGAAGAAAAGGAGAAAAAAATGAAAGGCATGAAGAAAATTCGCGCGGGAATCGCCGCGATCGGGTTTCTGTGCGCGTCCGCGCTGGCCGGCGGTTGCTTTCCAAGGCCCGCGCCGGACGGCGAGGCCGTGGATTTGGGAAAATCGCAACTGTATGTCGGCAATTTCGACGGCGGCGTGGGCAGCGTTTGGCTGGAAGAGTTAAAGGCCGCCTTTGAGGCGGAGTACGCCGAAACCTCGTTCGAGGAGAACAAGACGGGCGTACAGGTGATCCTTGACAAAAAGAAAGCGGGCTTTTTGGGCAACGCGCTGCTCGCGACGATCGGCGGCGAGCGCGACGACGTATTTTTTACCGAGGGGATCAAATACTACGACTATATCAATAAAGGCGTTTTGGCGGACATAACGGATATTGTCACGGCCCCGTTGTCCGAATACGGCGAGGAGGCCTCGATAGCGGGCAAGATGGACGGCCAACTTGCCTCTTATTTCAGGACGGGGGACGGCAAATACTACGCGCTCCCTTTCTACGACGCGTATTTCGGCATGTTTTACGACTTGGACCTGTTTGACGAGTACGGTTTTTGGCTGGCGGCGGGCAAATCCGCGGAGGGCGTGGATTTGGGGGATCCGTCGCGGGTCATGAATTTGTTCGTCAAAAGCGCGAGGGACGCGAGGGCGGCCGGCCCCGACGGCAAGGCCGGGACCGCGGACGACGGCTTGCCGGCCACATACGCCGATTTTTACGCGCTGCTCGAATATATGTCCAACAACACGGTGACGCCCCTCGTATGGACCGGCGCGTACCCGATCTATTTGCAGCGGTTTGTCAACGCCGTTTGGGCCGACGCGGCGGGGCGGGAGGAATTTGCGCGTAACTTTTCGCTTTCGGGGACGGCGACCGGGCTTATCGACCCCGATACCCGCCAACCGGTCGCGGACGCCGCTATAACGCCGTCGAACGGCTATATCCTGCAAAAGCAGAAAGCGAAATACGACGCTTTGACGTTCGCCGACGCGCTCGTCAAGCCGGGGCGTTCCGGCCAATATTATTACCCCGAACTTTCCTTTTCCGGCTCGCTGACGCACACGGGCGCGCAGCGCACGTTCCTGTACAGCCGCTACAAGGGCGCGGGCGAGGAAATCGCCATGCTGATAGAGGGCAATTGGTGGGAGATGGAGTCGCGCGGCGTGTTCGCCGAATTGTCCGACAAGCCGGGCTTTTCGCGCGCGGAACGCCGCATCGGGTTCATGCCCGTGCCGAAGCCGGCGGCGGCGGACGTAGGCAAGCCGAGGACGGTTTTGTCCTCGAACGATTCGGCGTGCTTTATCAGTGCGAAATCGTCCGGCGTCCGGCTGGAATTGGCCAAAAAGTTTTTGCGGTTCTGCCACGCGGAGGCCGGTTTGAGGCTCTTTAACCGCGTCGTAGGCATGGCGCGCCCCTATGAATACACGATGGGCGACGCGGACTTTGCGGGCAGTTCCTATTACGCGAGGGAAATGTACAACGTCAGAAAGACGGCGGATATCGTGTACGAGTATTCGGACGCGCCCGTGTTCATCAACAATTCCTCTTTTCTCGACCCCATCGGCATCGGGTTTTCCTCGCGCGTGTCCGGCGCGGATTACAGCAACCCGATGTGGAATTTTCACGACCATGCCGATTTGACGCCGGAAAAGTATTTTAAAGGGCTTTACGATTATCAAAGCGCGGTGTGGAAACTGGCGTGACGGCGGGGCGCGGAAAGCGCGGGGAGTTTGCGGAAAATGGCAGGAACGAAAAAAAACGCCCGTATGAAACGGCGGGCAAAGGAAACGGTTTTCTATTGGAGCATCGTAATTCTGCCGCTGCTGCAATTCTGCGTGTTTTACGTCGCCGTCAACGCCAATTCCGTCATTCTCGCTTTTAAAAGTTATAATACGGAAACGGGGCTGTATTCGTTCGCGGGCTTCGCCAATTTCACCGCCTTTATCCGGGACATGGCCGGTATGCCCGCGCTGAAAACCGCGCTCAAAAACTCGCTGATCGTTTGGCTGTCGGGCTTGGCCGTCGGCCTGCCGTTGGCGCAGTTTTTTTCTTTCTATATCTACAAAAAGATGCCGCTGCACGGCTTTTTCCGCGTAATGCTGTTTTTGCCCTCCGTCGTATCGGCGGTGATAACGGTAGCCCTGTATAAATACTTTGTGGATCGCGCGTGGCCCGAGGCGGCGCGCGCCCTGTTCGGCGTAAAGATGCCCATGCCGTTGGCGACTCTGTCCACGCGCTTCCCGGCCATTTTGGTCTATAACGTTTGGGTATCTTTCGGAACGGGCATCTTGTTGTATACGGGCAGCATGACGCAGATTTCCGTCAGCGTCGCGGAATCGGCGCGGTTGGAGGGCGCGAACAGTTTTCAGGAATATTGGCACATCACGCTGCCGTCCATATGGCCGATGGCGACTACGTTCTTGGTCGTCGGCGTAGCGTCGATCTTTACGAATCAGGCGTCCGTATACACGTTCTATCAGGATCAGGCCGACAACTCGCTGTATATGTTCGGCTATTTCCTGTTCCAAAGGGTGATCGGCAAGGCGGCGACATTGGCCGATTACCCGTACGCGGCGGCGGGCGGTATAGCCCTGACCGCGATAGCCGTCCCGTTGACGTTGGGGGCGAAGGCCCTTTTGGAAAAATGCGGCCCGAAGGAGTGAGGCTCCGCCTATGAAGGCGAACCGAAGGAGTTTACGGTATGGCCAAAAGGCTGAAAAACAAAATACGCTTTCGCGCCCCTGTATTCGCGGCCGTCATTTTCGCGCTGCTCGCCGTTTACGCCGCGTCGCTGCTGCTGCCGTTCCTGTGGGGCGCGACGGTTTCTCTGCGTTCCGAAAAGGATTTCTATTTGAACGGCGCGTTCGCGTGGCCGTCGCCGTTCCGGTTCGACAACTACGCGAAGGCGTTCCGGTATATATACGCGCCGATCCAATACAAGGGGACGGTCGCCAACGTTTACTATTTCGAGATGCTGTTCAACAGTTTTCTGTATTCGCTCGGGGCGGGCTTCATGATGACGCTCGTCCCCTGCCTGATGGCTTATGTCACGGCTAAATACAAATTCCGCTTCAATAAGGCCATATACGGGATCGTCGTCGTCACCATGATCCTGCCCGTCGTCGGCTCGCTGCCGTCCGAATACCAAATCGCGCGGGCCTTGGGCTTCGTCGATAGTTTTTTGGGCGTGATCGTCATGAAATCGCATTTTTTAGGCATGTATTTTTTGGTGTTTTACGCCGCCTTCCGCGTGGTCCCGTGGGAATATGCCGAGAGCGCGATGATCGACGGCGCGTCGCATTACCGCATTATGCTGCGCGTCATGCTCCCGCTGGCCAAAACCGCCTTTTTTACGGTCCTGCTGCTGAACTTCATCGCGCTGTGGAACGATTACCAAAGCCCGATGATCTACCTGCCGAACCACCCGGTGGCGGCTTACGGCTTTTACGCCTTTCAATTTTCTTCGGACAACGCCGTCAATTCCGAAACGATTCAAATGGCGGGCGCGATGATCATGGCGCTGCCCGTGTTCGCGCTGTTCGCCGCGTTCAATAAGAGGCTCATGGGAAATCTGACCGTGGGCGGCCTGAAAGGGTGACAAGGAGGAGGATGCAATGAAAAAAACGGCTTATCTTAAAGTTTGGCTGACGGGGCTTTCGCTTCTCGCGGCGGCGGCGGCGATGTCCGCCGCCGGGCTTTGGTGCGCGCCGCCCGCCGGCGCGGGCTATCCGCTCGTAATCGACCTTTTCGAGACGGACGGCGTGCGCCTGACGGCGAACGCCCGGCTGCCCGAGTCCTTGCGGGGCGCGGACTCGCGCTACGGGCTGGGTTTCACGGCGGCCTTTTCGGGCGCGTCCGCCGAATACGCGCATCGCGCGGCGGGCGTGTTTTCGGCGGAAGTGTTCCCGTACGGCGGCGCGGCGGCTTTTTATCTGCGGTTCACGGACTTCAACGACGGGGGCAACTTTTTCGACGTAGCGGTGTCGTCCGGCGGTTCCGGCTACGGCGTGAGCGTCCGCGCCCGTAATGCGGAAGCGGGAATACGCTATTACACGGGGAATTGGGCGAGCGACGCGCTTTCGGGTACGACGGCCGCGTCCAACGCGCGTTCGCTGTATACGTCCGTGAGCGCGGGCGCGGCCCTCGTTTTGCGGTTCGACCCGTCCGACAGAACCGTGACCGCCGAGAAAAAGGGCGGCGCGAGGTATACGGTATGGGACTTCGGAAAGCGTATGAACGACGGGCGCGACATAGGCTTTACGCTGGACGGCTTTTCTTCGTATACGGTTTCCGTCGTGTTCGAGGGGCTTACGGGGGGCGAAGGCTCGCTTTTGGTTTATTCGTGGCGCGGGCAGAGTTTGTCGGGGAGCGCGCTTGCCGATAACGCGGGGCCTTCGATCTACGCGGATTTGTCGGCGCAAGGCTTTGCGGGCGAGA
>JAISFM010000001.1 GCA_031263605.1 Clostridiales bacterium
CTTGATAACCGTACACAGATTCAGTATATGACAGGATAAGATAAAAGGTAAGAGGTAATAGGGAATAGTGTCGGTCGGGAAGTTTTGGCACACGCAAAATGCCCCTGTTCGGCATTGCGCGTTTCGCTTCCTACAACTCGAATACCGACAAGGATGCAACGCGTTAATTTCGCGATAAGTCTTACTAAATGCCGAAAGTTTTTGGAAAAAAAGGGGGGGCGGGGGAAACCTTTTTTCAAAAAAGGTTTCCCCCGCAAAAAGTTTTCCATCCATCAATTTTACAAACGTATAATAAGCGAAACGATCGTTATCAGCCCCGCAAAAATAATCGCCGCGTATTGAAAAATTTGATCGGCGGCTTTGGGCTTGAAGGTTTGCGTCTCCGGCGTTTGCAGTTTGTCGGGGTTCTCCAACGGCTCCCACGCCGTTTGCGGCGGCGGCGCGTAAATGTTTTGCGCGGCGGGCGGCGCGTAAGGGTTCTGCTGTTGCTGCGGCGCGTAGGGGTTGAAAGGTTGCGGTTGGCCGTATGGGTTTTGCGGCGGCGCGGCGGGGGTTGGGTTTTGCGGCGGCGCGGTATTGTTTTGCGCGGCGGACGGCGCGTAGGGGTTGAAAGGCTGCGCGGGCTTTTCGTATTCGGGGAACGGGGCGGCGGGGTCGGCGTTTCCTTCCGGCCGGAACGGCGCATCGACCGGGTTTTGCGGCGCGTAGGGGTTAAAAGGTTGCGGCGCGAGCGGGTTCTGCTGTTGCTGCGGCGCGTAGGGGTTAAAAGGCTGCGGCTGACCGTAGGGGTTGCGCGGCGCGTAAGGGTTTTGCGGAGCGTTCGGGTCGGCATAGGGCGCGTTGGGGTTTTGATTCGGGTTATTGCCGTAAGGCGCGTTGGGGTTTTGATATTGGTTGTAAAACGCGTAAGGGTTATAGGGGCCGTAATAGATCGGGCGGACGCGGGGCTTGGGGGGCGGGGCGTCGCCGGCGCGGCGGGCGAGGCGCAGGAAAGCGTAGCACAGGGCGAACAGGGCCGGCACGCACAAAAGGCAAAATAGAATCAAGAGAATCGCGGGGCCGAGGTTTTCGGCGGCGTTTTGCAGGGCCGCGTAAAACCCTTGCCCCGGCAAGCCGTTCAAATACGCGAATTCCGCGTACACGTTCATGAAGTTGTTCGTGAAATGAATGAACATCGCGGGCAAGATGGATTTGCTTTTGACGGTGACGAAAGCCATGACGCCGCCCAAAATAGCGGTGTAAAAGGTCTGCCCGATATACATATGGAAAAGGCCGAACAGCAGGGCGTTCATGACGATCAGCGATCTGTCGGACAGGCCCGCCGATTTCTGCGCGCGCAAGAGAAGGCCGCGGTGGGTGATTTCCTCGCAAACCGCGGGGAACACGCCGATAAAGAGCGCGGCGAGCGCGAATTGCCCGAACGTATAGATTGAAAACGCGGAACCCGACTGATTATAGCCGAAACTCGACAGGATAATATTCCAAACGAGGGCGATAAAATACGTCGCGAAAAACCCGACGAAACCGATGAGGAACGCGAAAAAGAAATAGCCTTTGGGCTTTTTGACCTGCAAATAATGCAGCGTCCCCTTCGCGCCCTTTTTAAAGTACAGCCCGATCAGCAGGACGGGACCCGCGCCCAACAGCAGGATTTGAGTGATAAAGGTGAACACGTAATCGACCGCGTCGTCGGACAGGGAGGCAAACGCGCCCCAATAGATGATCAGCCGCAATAACGCCGCTCCCACGAGAATGCAGAAGTAGGCGATGAAACTCGCGTTGTAGACGCGGCGGAGAGTGGGGATTTTCTTTTCGTTTTCCATAACAGGCTCCTTTTTATTTGCAAAAGTTTATTTTTAATCAGAACGCTTTTTAATGCAGAATGCAGAATGCAAAATGCAGAATTTCGGATAAGCGTTCATGAAAGCGGTATTGCCTGTGGGCAAGAAACATAAAGCGCGCCCAAAGTTTCTTGTTCGACAGGTCAATAATTCTGCATTCTGCATTTTGCATTCTGCATTGTTTTGACTTGTGAATTGAGCAACGCGCAATTCACAAGTCAAAACAAGCCGTCGGCCAGCACAATCACCCACACCGCCGCCGCCGCGGCAAAGGCCGCCGCGCCGTACAGAACCGTGTTGCGCTCCTCAACCATCAACTTTCCGAACGGCTCTTTTAGCGGCGGGAAATCGGGAATCGGGGATTGGGAATCGCCGCCTTTGCCTTTCGTTTTGCCGTCCGCGTCCCGCGTTTTGCGCTCGGCCTTGCGGTACAACGCGGCGAGCCCTATAATTATACCCGTTCCGAGCAAAAAAGTCACGCCCGCGAACCAAAAAATTTGCGCGCCCTCGATTCCGAACGAAACGTCCGCGCCCGTAAAATCCAAAATCAGCACGAGGGCGTTGTTCAAAAAGTGCATAATCATGGGCGCGAGCAGCGAGCCGGTTTCTATGGCGGCCGTTCCCAACGCAAGCCCCAACAGGAATTGATGCGCCGTCTGCGCGGGGTTCATGTGCATGAGGCAGAACGCGGCCGCGCTCAACACCACGGCGCGGCGTTTCCCCGCGCGGGACAGGCCCCGCAAGACGAACCCGCGAAAAACCGTTTCCTCGACGACGGCGGGCAGCAGGGCTACCGTAAACATGCCTGTAATCAGCCGCCCCCACGTGGTAAAAGAAAGGGCTTCCGCCGTATTCCCGTCATAGCCGATCAAGTTAAACAGATAATCGGCCGCGAATGACACGTACATGAAACCGAAAAGCGCGGCCAACCCCATCAAAACGGCGTACCCGATTCCCCGGGGCTTTAACGGGACGGCGCGGACGGCGGGCAAAACCTTTAACCGGCGGGCGCGCGCCCATAGATAAACCGCCGCCAGCATCGCCGCTTGCAACGCTACGCCCACGAGGATATTGGCCGTGAAGTTCGTTTCAAGCAGGGTTAACGCCCCGTCCCCGCCCGCGTATGCCCTCAACGCGAGCGTAATCAGCACTTGCGCGACCAAAGAGGCGGCGACGGCGTAAAAGAAAATCGCGGCGGCGTCCTTGGGGCGCGGCGCGGGGGCGGGGGTTGGGGACTTGGCGATGTTTTCGTTTTTCGTGTTCAACGTGTGTCCTCTATCGGAAGTGAGAATTGAGAATGGAGAATTGAGAAGTGCGGATAAAGGTTCGCGCTAAAACGGTTGCGGCCGTTGGTAAGGGACGTATAACGCAATCAAATCTCCTTTTTGCGTCGGCAACCGACATTTCTCAATTTTCAATTTGCCACGCTTCTCGCTTCTTCATTGTCAATTCCCAATCCTTCCGCGCCCGCCGTGATAAACCCCGAAACCTTGTACTGTTCCGCGACGCTGACGGCCAAGCCGTCCGCCGACAGCCCCGCGCGGGCAAAGGCCGCCCGCAGCGTGGACAACGCCAAATCGGGGTAATTGTTTTCCAACGATAAATGCGCCAAAATCACGCGCTTTAAACGCCCCGCCGCGTACAGGCGCACGACGGCCTCGGCGCAGTCGGCGTTGGACAAATGCCCTCGCGCGGATAAAATCCTGCGTTTCAGCACGGCGGGGTATTTGGCCGACGCCCGCAACAGGTCGGGGTCGTGGTTGCTCTCGATCATCAAGATTCCGCTGTCCCCGACCGATTGCAAGACGCGCGGCGTGAGGACGCCCAGATCGGTGATGACGCTCAATTTTTCCTCGCGGTCCCAAATCGAAAAGCCGGTGCAAGGCACGTCGTGCGGCAGTTCGATCGGCGACACGCCCAAGCCCTTGATAAAAAAATCCTCGCCGCCGAACAGGACGCAAGCGTGATTCCGCGCGTCTTTTTTCCAGCGTTTTTTGATCCCCGCCGCCGCGTCCTCGCGCATATAGACCGGCACGGGGAAACGGCGGCAAAACGCGGGCAGGCCGTTCGTATGGTCGCCGTGCTCGTGCGTAATCAGCACGCCGTCCAGCGCGGCGGGGGAAATATTTAAACTCTCTAATTTTTGAACGAGGTACTCGGACGGAATGCCTAAATCGATAAGCAGGGTAGTGTTCCCGCCCTTGACCAAAACGCAATTCCCGCGCGAGCCGCTGGCGATCGAGCAGATAGAGAGAGCCATAACAAGTATTATAGCGGAGTAGGGGGAAAAAGTCAATGGAAATTGAAAGTTGAAAGTTGAGAAGCGCAAGGAAATTGAGAATTGAGAATTGAGAAGTTAAGGATAGGGGTTTGCGCTAAAAAGTTTCCGCTCATGGGCAAGAAACATAAAGCATACTAAAAGTTACTTCTTGCGTCAGCATCCGACACTTCTCAATTTTCAATTCTCAATTCTCACTTTCCTTGTCCGACACTTCTCAATTTTCAATTCTCAATTCTCAATTCTCCCTTCCATCGCAACCCTGTTGCAAAAATACCTATTTTGTGGTATCCTTTATCTATGGTCGAAATTGGCTTTATTCAAATAAAAAACGCCGTGCGGGAAGCCCTGCTCGCGGGCTTGTGCCGCGTGGAACCTGAAATGACGGAATTGCTGGAACGGGCGGGGGAACGCGAAACCTCGCCCGCGGCGCGGTATTGTTTGGAGGTTATCGCCGAGAACAACCGCGAGGCCGAAAAAACGCGGTCGCCCGCCTGTCAGGATACGGGGCTGGTTTTGTTCTTTGTCCGTTTGGGGCGGGAAACGCGGATAGAGGGCGGCCTTTTGTCGGACGCGCTGAACGCCGCCGTCGGTGAAGCCTATGCGGCGGGTTCTTTCCGGCTGTCGGTTTGCGACCCGCTGACCCGCGAGCCGTCGGGCGGCAACACGCCCGCCGTGATTTACACCGAAATCGCGGGCGGCGGCGGCTTGACAATCGATTGGCTGATCAAGGGCGCGGGCGCGGAGAACATGAGCGCGCTGAAAATGCCGTACCCCAACGAGGGCGAGCGGGGGATTGTGGACGCTTGCGTCGCGGCGGTCAAGAGCGCGGGTTCCAAGCCCTGCCCGCCGATTATTTTGGGCGTCGGGGTCGGGGGCACGGCGGACAAGGCGTTGCAGTTGTCCAAATACGCGTTGACCCGCGAAACCGGCAAACCGTCCGAAAACGCGGCGGCGGCGCAACTGGAACAAAAAATTATGGAAGCGGTGAACGGATTGGGAATCGGCGTTCAAGGCTTCGGCGGGCCGAACACCTGTCTGGCCGTCCACGTCGAAACCTACCCGACGCACATCGGTATGCTGCCCGTCGGCATCAGCGTACAGTGCCACAGCGTGCGGCGCGGCAGGGTGGAGTTTAATTGAATGAAAGTTGAAAATTAAACGAGGAGTGCTTTTTTAAATGCAAAATGCAGAATGCAGAATTATTGACCTGTCGAAAAAGAAACTTCCGGTATGCTTTACGTTTCTTACCCACAAGCAATACCGCTTTCATGAACCCTATCCGAAATTCTGCATTCTGCATTTTGCATTCTGCATTATATAAAAGGTTGTATATGAAAGAACTAAAAACCACGGAACTGCATTTGCCCCTTCAACCGGGGGCGTTGGAAAGCCTGAAAAACGTTGACCTCGTTTATTTGACGGGGACGGTTTACACGGCGCGGGACGCGGCGCACCGTCGAATCGCCGCCCTGCTCGCCGAGGGCAAGGAGCCGCCGTTCCCGTTGGACGGCGCGGCGGTTTATTACTGCGGTCCGTCGCCCGCAAAGCCCGGCGAGATTATCGGCAGTTGCGGCCCCACGTCCTCGGCGCGCATGGACAGTTTGACCTTGCCCCTGCTCGAACGGGGCTTGAAGATTATGATCGGCAAAGGGAACCGGAGCGCGGAGGCCGCAACTCAAACCGAACAGCGCGGCGCAATTTATTTAAAGGCCGTCGGGGGCGCGGCGGCATACTATAAACAATTTGTCAAGTCCTGCCGCGTGATTGCGTTTCCCGATTTGGGGCCGGAAGCGGTACGGGAATTGCATGTGGAAAAAATGCCGCTTTTGACGGAACATGCGTCGGCGGATTTCGTGACGAGCGGTTAGCGGTTATTCGGGATTGCAGTAATATTTCTCATCAAGCAATTGCGTATAAAAAAAGCCGCGCCTACCTCCAAGTATCGCGGCTTTTTTTATAACATAGGAGGTTGACCGCAAGGCCGGCCTTTTGTTTGGGTTATGCATTAACATAACGGCAAAGGTTATGCGCGCGTTTCCGCATTTCAAAAAAGGCTTTCGTAAAACGGGAAAGCCGATAGGGTCAAAATCATTTGCTTTCACGCCGAAATATGGTATAATGAATACGGCGTGAAAACGCTGACAAAAGGCTAATCAGGCGGTTATGCCCCTTTCGCGCGTCCCAACTCGGGCGCGGGAGGAGGTGGTGCTTATGGAGATTGCTTCTTTAATCCTTTTCGGGATTGTAGCGATATTTCTCGTCAGAGAACTTCGTAATAAGAAATAGCCGCCTACCTCCAAGTATCGCGGCTATTCTTATGAGACACAGGGGCTAACCAAGCGGTTAGCCTTTTGTTTATGTTATGCATTATACCACGGAAAATTGCGTTTGTCAACACTTTGATACGGAAAGGGAGTGTATAAAAGGCAAGCATTATACAAATTCAGTTAATCCTACGGGTAGGTCGCGGAATTTATGGAGGTGGCGGTTGGTTGGGTCGGACTTATGAATAACGGGGATACGGTATC
>JAISFM010000105.1 GCA_031263605.1 Clostridiales bacterium
GGTAATAAGTAATAGGTAATGGGTTCGGACGCCGACGCAATCAGGATATGCGCTGAAAAGGTTTCACTCGCGGGCAAGAAGCATAAAGCATAATAAAAGCCCCGATTTACGCAAGCGTCCGACACTTTTCAACTTTCAACTTTCAATTTCAACTCGCCGCATAGGGGATAGTCAAGTCGGCGCAACAACGACAAAACACCCGGGAACGGGCGAAACAGGGTACCCTGTTTCATTTTTTAAAGCGTTTTACGCTTTAAAAAAAAGCGGCTCAACGGAAAAGGCATAAAACCGTAAACGGAAAAAACACAGACAAAAAACCGTAAACGGCAAAGGCATAAAAAACAAATATAAAACGGAGGGACACAACAATGAAACTATGGAGACGTATCGTTGTCGCGGCGGCCTTGGTGGCCGTCGCCGCGTTGCCGCTGGCGGCGTGCGGGAGCAAGTTGGGCGCGAAGCCCGGCGAAATCGCCATCATGTACTTCAAGGGCGGTTTCGGCGACAAATGGCTGCTCGACGCGACCGAAAAGTACCGCGCCGCGCATCCGGAGGTCACCTTTAAATTGACCGAGGACCCCAAATTGCAGGAAAACGCATCCCTGCTGCTCGAATCGGGCAAGAACCTGCCCGACATTATCATGAGCCAGAATTTCAACTGGCAGAGCAACGTGCAGTTCGGGCAACTGGCGTCTTTGGACGACCTGTACGACAAACCGATCCAAAAGACGGACGGGACGAGCGTCAAATTAAAGGACTACATCGTCGGCGACTACAAGCGTTACCCGTGGACGGACGCGATTCCCGGCCGCGAGGAAACCAAAAGCGCGTGGATTGTCCCGTGGTCGGCCAACACGGTTTCGTTCGCCTATAACGACGAGTATTTAAAGCAGACGCGCAAAGGCGGGAGCGAGGAGTTTTGGTCCGCGCCGCCCGAAACCGAGGCCGAATTAAAGGCGTTCGTCGCCGACATAAACGCCGCCAACGCGGCGGGCGGCTACACAAAGGGCGCGTACGGCCCCGCGAAAACCGTCAAGCCCTTCGTTTGGCCCGGCGCGGCGTTGAACTGGCTCACCTTCGTGCAGACCACGTGGTGGGCGCAGTACCAAGGAATCGGCGACGACCACCCCGCCGAGGGCAACTGGTACGATTTTTGGGACTTTGAAAGCGCGAACGTCTATAAGCAGAGCGGCCTGACGGAATCCTATCGGCTGCTGCAAGATTTGTTCGTACAGCATACGTTCGACGGCGAGGGCAAAATCACCGGCGGCAATTGGGTCAACCTGCCCGACGGCGCGTCCGAGATGGGCTCGCTGGACGCGGAAATCGAATTTATCAAGGGCGCGGCGGTCATGATGCCGGTCGGCTCGTGGCTGGAACGCGAAACGGAGGACTATCTGGACGCGGCGGAGGCCTATCCCGACATGCGCGCGAACCTGCGCATGATGGCGACCCCCGCGATTTCGGGCGCGCGTTCCGTCGGCGTCAACAACGCGCAACTCGGCGATTTCATGTGCGTGCCGGCCAAAGCGGTCAATCTGGACTTGGCCAAGGATTTCCTGTACTTCCTGTGCCAGGAGGAGCAACTGCTGGATTTCACGAAGTCCACGGGCATGATGCGGCCGTTCGAGTACGACCCGATCGCCGCCGCGCCCGCCCACGCGTGGACGGCGTTCCAGCGCGACACGATCGGCCTGTACACGCAACACGAGAATTTCTATGAATTTTCCAAGAAGGACAGCCCGATCTACGTGTTCAAACGGCTCACCCCCTACGTCCCCACGATCAGCACGGTTATCGGCAACAACCTGTCCAAGACCCCGCAGGAAGTCGTTGACGCGGCGTTTACGTCCATCAACAACGAATGGCGAAACATTCAGCAGGAACTGGGTTTGATCTGAAATGAAAAAAGAGAATACGGCGGCGGCGTACCGCTTCTGGCAAAAGCGAAAATTTAAAACGACGGCGTTCATCGTACTGATGCTCGCGTGGCCGATCCTGCACTTTTTGGTGTTCTGGGTCTATATCAACGGGCGCACGATCCTGTTGACCTTTCAAAAAATCGACACCTACGGCAAGGTCACGGGCACGCCGATGTCCTATTATTGGGTAGGGCTGGAAAACTACGTCAACACGTTCAAGGACTTCTTTTTCCCCGACGGCGGCGGCGGCAACGTCGTCCTGCGCCGCGCGTTCCTGAACTCCCTGACCGCCTTTCCGCTGAACGTCTGCGTCCTGTTGCCGATGGCGTATGTGGCGGCGTTCGTGTTCTTTAAAAAGGTCAAACTGGAAAACTATTTCCGCGTCATGTTCTACCTGCCCAGCATTATCTCGATCGTCATCTTGACCATGCTGTGCAAGTACATGTTCAACACGGGCTTCGGGCCGCTCAATATGCTGTGGAAATCGGTTTTCGGCTCGTCGCCCGAGTGGTTCAACGTGATTACCCGATCCGATACGATTTGGCCGCTGATTTACCTGTTCTGTATTTGGGCGGGGCTGTCGGGCAACGTGCTCCTTATCAGCGGCGCGATGTCGCGCGTGCCGGTCGAGATTTTGGAATCCGCGCAGATCGACGGCGTAGGCTTTTGGCGGGAATGCTTTCGGATCGTCCTGCCGCTCGTATGGCCGACGATTTCCACGCTGATCGTCATGGGGACGATGGCCATTTTCGGCTTTATGATGCAGCCCTATTTGCTGGCGGGCGAGGGCGGCGGCTACGACGGGCAGACCATGACGATATCGCTGTACGTATTCAGTATCGTGAGCCGCAATTCCTCGAAGGGCGCGGCGACGGGCGCGGCGACCGTGGGCATGATGTTCTGCGTCCTGTTAACGCCGTTCGTGTTCCTGTTCAAGTGGCTGACCGAGAAGGTAGGCAAGGGAGTGGAGTTTTGAGCGGGAAATTGAGAATTGAAAATTGAGAATTGAGAATTGAGAAGTTAAGGACGAAGTAGGAAGGACGAAGGACGAAGTGTCGGACGCTTACGCAAATCGGGGCTTTTATTATGCTGTATGTTTCTTACCCGCCGACCGGCCTGCTCCGGCGGCAATTCGACCTTAATTGTGAATTGTGCATTGTGCATTGTGAATTGATTTGTCATTTCGAGCGAAGTCGAGAAATCGCCCACCGCTGAAAAATTCCCCTCCCTCGGCGGGGTGGTTGCTTTTTTAGATAAAAAATAAAAGGCAAGCGGTTTGTCCGATCCTGGGAATGGCGAAATAATGTTGAAAGTTTTTGGGAAAAGCGCGAAAAACACTTTTTTCAAAAAGGGTTTTTCGCAACGACAAAAAACCCAAACCAAAACCAAACCAAAACCCAAACAACAACCGAAACCAAAACCAAAAAAAGGAAACGAAAAAATGAAAAGGAAATTGCCGAAAATCGCGCTGTCGCTGATTCTGGCGGTTGCGCTGCTGTCGCCCGCGTGGGCGGCGGCAAAGCCCGCCAAAGCCGCGACGGTGGACGAAACGCCCGTTTTGGAAACGTTCGACGGCGACGGGACGGGCGCGGCGTGGGCGTTGGGCGGCGACGCGGAACTGCTGTACGAGGGCAGCGCGCTGCGCTTTGCCAGCCCCAACGCGTGGCAGCCGATCGTCAAGGCGACCGCCTATAAGGCCGACAGGACGAACCCGGCCGTCGCGGGCTATACGCTGGAATTTGACGCGCGGTACATGGGCGGCAGCGGCTGGCTGGGTATCGCGGTGGGCATCGAGGCCTCGACCGGGCATTTTTTCGAGGCCGGCACGATGTTCATGCTGTCGCACGACGGCGGCGGCTCGGTGTGGCGGGGCAGCGGGACGGACTTCAAATCGGATCCGGCGTTGAACGAGGGCTTTACCCTGTCCAATCACTTCCAAGCGGGCGCGACGGTCACCTACAAAATCGCGGCGACCCGTTTAACGCCGGACGAAAATAACGGCGGCCGCCTGTACCGCCTTGAATTTTGGTCGCGCCTCGCGGGCGGGGAATGGGCTTTGCGCCAATCGCTGGAAAGCGCGACCGCGCACAACCATTTCGGTTTCTGCTCGATGTCGGGCAGGGACTTCGTTCTGGATATAACGCGCGTGGACTACCGCGTGTACGGCGGCGGCGCGGATAACGACGATACGATTCAAGAATTGAACGAGGATTTCACCTCGGCCGGAAGCCGCCTGAACTACCCGGGCGAGGCGACCGATTACACGTGGACGCTGTCGGCCGTCGCCGACGGCGTAAAAGGCGGCAACCCCTACGCCCCCAAGGAAGCGTTCTTTATGGGGCCGATGAAGTCCTTGTCCTTTGAAAATTCGACCGACGGCCGATTGGTTTCCACGGAGCCGTTTGCGCCCGATACGCGCGTCGGCGAGCCGCTGGAAATCTCCTTTACAATAAAGGCCGCCGCCCTCGGCGCGGGCGCGTACTTCGGTTTGGCGACGGGCTTGCCCGACGCGGCCGCCGCGCCCGATTCGGCCAACCTGCTGTATATCAAGAACGCGGGCGGCGTTCGGGCGGGCGTTTTGAAAAACGGCGCGGAGAGCCAAAACGCGGCGTTCGATCTCGCCCTCGGCGCGGAAACGGCGTTGCGCTACGCGTTCAAATACCGCGCGGGACTGTACGACGCGGCCGTCTATATCGGCGCGGCCGCCGCGCCCGCGCTGACCCTGACGGGCTTGCGGATCGACGGCTATATCGCCCTCGCGACGAAGGGCGGGAACGGCGCGTCCGTGAGCCTCACGGCGGATGACCTCGCGCTGTCGGCGCGGAACTACGCCGACCCCGCCGCTTATGCCGAAATGGGCGGCAGCGAGACGATCGATTTTCTGGGCAAGCAGGAGCGCGAGGTCAACGGCGCGGTCTATCAACAGAATTACTACAACCGCCGCAAATGGTTTGTTAACGGCGCGGTGAACATGCCCGCGCCCGCCTTGGACAATACCGCCGGACGGGTTGAATTTACGGGCTTGGGCAGCGGCACAACAACCGCGCCGCTCAACCTGTTCGGGCCGACGCGCGCCTACGGCGATTTTATCGTCCGCGCCCGCTTGCAGGTCACGGACGCGGCTTCCGGCTACATCGGAATCGCGCTCGGCCGCCCGCAGGCGGAGTCCCCCGCGGCGGGGTACCCGATGATCCGCTTTGCGAACGGCGGCGGCGCGACCGTGATTTCCGGACAGAACATGACGGGCGCGCCCGCGACGGTGTCCGAGACCCTGTTCGACCCGTCCAAGGCCTTCGACATAACGGTTATCGTGTCCAACGGCACGGCGGGCGTCTATTATGCCGAGGCGGGCGCGGAAAACCCGTCCTACGCTTTACGGGCGGCGTTCACGGGCGTGAAAAGTTACGGCTATACGGCGGTGACGGGCGAGGGCGGGGACGCGGAGGACAAAGGCGGCGCGAGGTTCCGCGTTTTGACCTATTCGGTCACCGAATTGAACGACAGTTATACGGTCGTTGACGAAACGGAAACGGCCGCCAACGTGTCGGAAATCGAATTGAACGACTACGCCGCGATCGGGTTTTCCAACGGCTTCATCAACGCGACGCGCTGGAAATTGACGGGCGCGGGCATGAGCGCGGAAAACGGCGCGCTTGCCTTCGCCGGGACGAACAAAAACGCGTCGCTGTCCACGGTCGGGCGGTTCCGGAACTTTCAGGCCAATTTCGACGTAACGCCCGGCGCGTCGGACATTACGCTGGGCTTCGGGCGTTCCGAGGCCGACCCGACGGGACGCGCAATCACCTTTAAAGCCGGCGGGGCGGGGGTGTCGCTGGCGGGCATGGAAAACGGCGCGGGCAAAATCAACTTCGACCTGCCCGCCGATATATACGCGGGCGGGGCGGTCAACGTCAAATTGACCGTGATAGGCGGCGTCGTCCGGCTGTATTTGAAATCGGCGGCCGCGCCCATGACGGAGTTTGAAACGCCCGCCGCCGCGCTGTCGCTTACGGGCGCGCCCTATGCGGGCGGCTCCGTGTACCTCGCGACGGGCGCGAACGGCGACATGCGCGTCGGCAATATCCGCGTCGTCAGTTTGAATTACACGGTCGATATCGTGACCGAGCATTACGAGGGCTCCAACAAGCCCCCGTTGACCGACTTGACGGCCCCGTCCGGAAATCCCGTTTTGAAGGGCTGTAAAAAAGCGGCGGCGGCGGGCATATCGGCGGGCGCGGCGGCTTTGGCCGCGCTGCTGCTGAAAAGGAAAAGGGCGGCGTAAGGGCTTGCCTAAAAAAGGAGTTATACAAAGATGAAAAAATTACCGTTAACTTTGCTGTCCCTGCTGTTCCTGCTCCCCCTGTTCGCGGGGTGCGGGGACGGCGGGGGCGGGGGCGGGGAAACCCCGCCGCCCGACAAAACCGGCCCCGGCTACACAATCGAGCGCGAAAAGTATTTCTACGGTTTCGGCGAGCCGTCGGCTACAAACGATTTCCCTTTTCTGTCCTCGACGGACAATATCGTTCGCTCCGTTGACCTTGCCGCCGAAACGGGGATGCAGACCTACCGCCTGTGGATGCACACGGGGGACGGCCTAATCAATACCAACAGCCAAAACCAAGTGTCCCTGAACGCGTCGGGCGTGGCCTATTACCATACGTTTGTGGACGCGCTGAAAGCCAAAGGGATTACGAATATCGTGGCGATGAGCCACTACTATCAATATCCGGCGGGCTATCCGCGGGACGGCTTTACGATGGGGCAGTTCCCCGCGCCCGATTCGCCCTATTACGAGCCGTTTATGAAAATCGTAGAGGACACGTTCCGCCTGTTGGCCGCCGAATTTCCCGACGTCAAATATTGGGAGTGCGGCAACGAGATCAACGCCAACGACTACTGCCACAAGGGCGGCGGCTTTTGGAACGACAAGAGCGACCCGGCGTACCTGTACAAATTGGACGACAAAATCCAAATCGGCGCGGACTTGATGTACTTCGCGACGAAGGGGATTCGGGCGGGCAACCCCGACGCGGTTTCCGTCATGCCGGGGCTGGTCTTCAACAACGCCAACGTCGAAACCCCGACAGCCACCGCCACGGTCGGCTTGCGCCCGTATTTGCGCCGGCTGTACGCGCTGATCGAGTCGGGGACCTGCCCGTCCGTGGGGACGGAAACGTCCAAAAACACCGACGACTATTTCGACGTGTTGAATTGGCACCCGTACAATTTTGGCGGGAACAGTGCGGCGGGCACGTCGTTCACCCTCTTGAACGACCAAGCCTACGACATAGCAAAGGAGCATGGGGACGACGGCAAAAAAGTCTTTTTCACCGAATACGGCTATACGACCACCGAGCAGTCGAACGCGGCGGCGGCGCGCGAGGCCAAGGAAAAGGCGCAGGGCGGCTACATCGCGGCGGACATGGAGAACATTTGGAACAACCTGCCCTATGTTGAAACGGTGATCATTTTCCGCCTGTACGATTGGGAGGGCGGCGCGTCCGATCAAATCGCCAACAACATAGAAATCGGGTTCGGCCTGTTCACCGACCCGACGCAGCCCGACGGCCCGCGCCCCAAAAAAATCGCGGTCGAGTTGCAGAGAAAGATTCGGGGCGCAAACGCGGACAAGGAAGCCCTGTTCAAATATTACACAGGCGACCGCCCCGATTGGCTGTAACGCGGAAACGCGGCATTCTGAACGCGGTGAAGAAGCGCAACCGCGTTCGAGGTAATAAGTAATAGGTAATAGGTAATAGGTATCGGACAAAGAACATTGCGCGTAAACCCCCTGTCATTACGAGGAGCGCGAACGCCCCACGTGTCATTGCGAGGAGCGCGAAGCGCGACGCGGCAATCGCTACCGGACAGGGGAACGCCCCGCGCCCCTCTGTCAATCCGAACGCGCCAAACCTCTGTCATTATCGTGCGCAAAGTTGTCAATCCGAACGTGCCCAAACCCCTGTCATTATCGTGCCCAAACCCATGTCATTTCGAGCGAAGCCGAGAAATCCCCCACCTATAAAAAATTCCCCTCCCTCGGAGGGGTGCCGCCAACGGCGGCGGGGTGGTTGCGCCCATATGTCATGATCTGAGCGAAGCCGAGAAATCTCCCACATATTAAAACCAAAAAAGGAAGGCAAAAAAAATGAAAAAAATGTTATTGTGTTTACTGTCCGCCCTCTTAACCCTGCCGTTTTTAACGGCTTGCGGCGGCGACGGCGGAGGGACGCAGCAAGTCCCGGACGACGGGGACAAGGAGCCGCAGTACGAAATGATGACGTTGGACGAAATCGACGAAAAACTCGCGGGCGGGTACGCCGCCCCCGGCGCGTACAGCGCGGACACGCTCGACAAATACCTGTCGCCCGTGTGGCACAGCCAACTCGTGTACAACGAGGACGCGTTTATCGTGGGGAACGCGGACGGGACGCCGCCCGCGCCGCTGGGCTTGACGTTCCCCGCCGCCAAAATCCTGCGCGTCGTCAAAGCGTCCGATTTGAACGGTACGCCCTACGCCGAGGGTACGGATTACGCGCTGTCCGACGGCAAATTGACCGTACCCGAGGGCTCGGCGTTGCCCGTTATGCCGTTCGAGGCGTATTTCCCCGCCGCGGGGTCTCATTCCGACGCGTGGTATTACAAACACCCGGACAACTCGAAAACCGAGGTTATCGGCAGCAACCAAGCGTCGCGCCCCTATATGCTGTCGGTCACCTATGCCCGCGCGGCCGCGTGGGACGGCGGCAAACCGGTTTCGGAACTGTCAAACTTGACCGCCTTACAGGGCAAGCAGGCGGGGACGCTCAACGTCCTGTTCGTCGGGGACAGTTTGATCGAGGGCGCGGGGCCGGTGCATTTGCCCGCGTATCCCGCGCTGGTGGCGGACGGTCTGGCCAAATACACGGGGCGGACGGCGAAAAAAGTGACCGCCGTCGGGCAAATACAGGACGGCGCGGTCAACTGGTACAACGGCGGCGTGGGCGGGATCACGACGGATCAATATAAGTACATACTGGACGATAACGTGAACGCGATGGCGAACGCGAACGACTATACGAAAACCAACGCGCGGAACGTCGTTCGGGGCGTACTGGACATGCTCGACCTTGCCGACCTCGTGATTGTGGGATTGGGGACAAACGACGGCGGCGGCTGGGCCGGCAACGGCGCGGGCGAGTCCCCGACGGCCTATAAATTGCGCATGGGGATCATTTTGGACAAGATCCGCGCGGCGAACCCGAGAGCGTCGATTCTTCTTGTTTCGCCGCCGCGTACCAACGACCGCGTATACACCGACCAAAATTTGACCGTGCCGCTGTTCGGCGCGAACGCCGCGCAATACGAGGAGCAACTGAAAGCCCTGCTGCCCGATTACGCGAATGCCGCGCTCGCGCCGTTATACGGCGTACAGCAGACGGTTTTAAAGAACAAGCCGCTGGACAACCTGATGGGCGACGGGCGCAACCACCCGGGCGACTTTTTCACCCGCCTGTTCGCCCAAACCGTATTAACGACGGTGTTAAAGCCGGGAACGCTGAAAGTCTATCCGCAGGATCTTTGAAAATTGAGAATTGAGAATTGAAAAGTGTCGGTTAGAGGTTAGGTAATAAGTAATCGGTTAGGTAATAAGTAATAGGTAATAAGTAATAGGTTCGGATGCTGACGCAAGAAATAACTTTTCTTATGCTTTACGTTTCTTACCCGCCGACCTGCCCGCTTGACGGAAATTCGACCTTAACTTTTCAACTTTCATGTTTCTTACCCGCAGGCAATACCGCTTTCACGAACCCTATCCGAAATTGTGCATTGTGCATTGTGAATTG
>JAISFM010000119.1 GCA_031263605.1 Clostridiales bacterium
CTGATCGAGCACGTCAAGATTTTGACCAAGAACAACGACACTCTGCAACGGCAATTTCTAATCAGCAAGCGGCGCGAAAAAGCCAGCAAGATCGTCGCTATCGTTTCGTCCTCGCTGGCTATCGGTCTTACGGTTTATAAGTTTTTGGATATGTTTCACGTGTTCGGTTAAATCCGTTGCGAATTTTTCAATGCAAAATGCTTTAACTAATGCAGAATGCAAAATGCAGAATGCAGAATTGTTGACCTGTCGAAAAGGAACTTTGGGTTGCTTTACGTTTCTTGCCCACAGGCAATATTGCTCTTAATAAACTTTATCCGAAATGTTGCATTCTGCATTAGTTAAACTTTATCCGCAATTCGTCATTCGTCATTAATTGCGTCATTATTTTATAACGACGTAATCAAGATCGCCACATTCAAATAGAGGCAATATAAAATCCAGACGAGTTGGGGAATCGTCATCAGGCCGGCGTTTTTGTTGATTTTAAAGAAGCGCAGGGAAAAGTAGACGCATACGCCGCAGTACAGAAGCAGCCAGAGCGCGGCAAGAAGGTGAAAGCCCAGATTAAAGAAAATGAAGGGCCAAAGATAATTCATCGCCAAAGATATAAAATAGGCGACGACGGAGCGGTCGAATTTTTTGACGTTCATCGCGCGGGTATCGCGAATGACCAGATAGGACGCCCAGCCGGATAGGACGAACAAGCCGCCCCAAATCGCGGAAAAGGCCGACGCGGGGACGGCGAGCGGGGGCAGTTTCAGGCGGGCATAGCCGGCGGTGTCGGCGAATATTCCGACGGCCGCGCCGAGGATAGCGGGGACGAATCCGTAAAGGATATAGGATAAAATATCCCTGCGGTTGAATTTGACGACGACGAATTTATTTTCCATGGTGCAATATGTGTATGCGCGGACGGCGGGGAATATACGCCCGAGCGCGGAACGCGCTCCGCGCAATGACATGTCGCGGATTTATAGACATTGCTATTTGTATGTTTCCGCGCGTTTCCTATCGTTGACAAACCGCGCGGGCAGGTGTATACTATACTCAGTTTGAGGACGTGAACACAGTGAAAACGATTTATATTCTTTCCAGTACGCACTGGGACAGGGAATGGTACTCGCCGTTCGAGCACTACCGCGCGCGGCTCGTCCGCATGATCGACAATCTGATCCGGATTTTGGAAAACGATCCCGCGTACAAATGTTTTCATTTCGACGGGCAAACTATTTTGATCGAGGACTATTTGCGGATTCGGCCGGAAAACAGGGAACGGCTGTACGCCCTGATCCGCGCCGGCCGCATTCAAATCGGGCCGTGGTACACGATGCCCGACGAGTTTTTGATCAGCGGCGAGGGGCTTGTGCGCAATTTGCAAAAGGGCTTTGAAATCTGCCGCGCTTTGGGCGTGGAGCCCGACAGAAACGGCTATGTGTGCGATATTTTCGGGCACAACAGCCAAATGCCGCAGATTTTCGCGGGCTTCGGGATCGACGCGGTGGGCTTTTTCCGCGGGCTGTCGGGTTTCGACAAGGATAATTTTTTGTGGAAAGGCGCGGACGGCGCCGAGGCGATCGCGCACAAGTTGCACCCCGATTACGCGTACAGCGGCTTTTATTACGTCGGACGCCATCCCTTTCAACACAAAAAATGGGACGACGGCGAATTTGTCGGGCGCATTCAAAAATACCTCGAAACGGAGGAGAAAAACTTCGCGACGGATTGCCACTTAATGATCGACGGCGTAGACCATATCGACCCCGAATCCGACGTGCCGCGCCTTATAAAACTGCTGAACGAAAAAATCAAGGGCTACCGTTTCATACACAGCAACTTTGCCGAATACACCGCGCGGATACGCGAAAAGGCCGCCGGCCTCGACCGGATCGAGGGCGCGCTGTACGACGTCAACGACAAGGGCGCGCTGAACGCCCTGTTGAAAAACGTCCTGTCCTCGCAGGTACATTTGAAACAGGCTAACGACGCCGCGGAGAGCGGCTTGACCCTGAACACCGAGATTTTAGATTTCTATGTACAGGCCAACCGCGGCAAATTGGCCGGATACAACGGCTTCGCGCCCTACGCGCCCTATTTGGATTTGGCGTGGGAATACGCGCTGCGGAACCAGTGCCACGACAGTATCTGCGGCTGTTCGGTGACGGCGGTGCATTTGGACAACGAAAACCGTTTTAAGCATATCGAGGAACTGCGGGAACTCGTGGACGGCGACATTTATACGCGCTTGTCGCGCAACGTGTCCGCGCGCGGCGAGGGCAAGGACGGCGCGTTGGTCGTGCTCAACAATACGCAAATGCCCGTGGACGGCGCGGTTGTCGTCCCGTTTGAAATTCGGGAAGGCGCGCATCAATGGGATTTCCGTTTTTACGGCGCGGACGGGCGGGAAGTCCCCTGCAACATCGTTTCCCATCGGCCTTTCCATAAAAAAGTACACGATTTCGGCAACTTGATCGAATTTCCGCGCTATGACCGCTTCGAGATTGCGATGAATTTGAAGGTCGCGCCGTATTCGTACACGACGCTGACCTATACGGCTTTAAAGCGGGAACGCCGGAGCGACATTCCCGGCTTTACGCGCTTTGACGCGCCCAACCGGAATTTGGGGAGTATGCGCGCGGCCGCCAACGTTGTGGACAACGGCAAACTGGTCGTGACCGTCAACCCGAACGGCTCTTTGAATATTTTGGATAAGGACACGGGCAGGCTGTATGAAAATATGCTGACGATGGAGGACTGCGGCGACATCGGCGAGGGCTGGAACTATGTCAAACCCGCTTTCGACGAGGAAATCGTTTCGACCTGCCAGAACGCGCGGTACCGCGTGATTTCCGATTTTCCCGACTATTTCGCCTGTAAAATCTCGATGGATATGCAAATCCCCGCGCGCGCGGAGGGGAACTGCCGGAGCGCGGAACTGTCGCCCTGCCGCGTCGAGCATACGGTGCGCATTCTCAAAAATTCCAAACAAATATCCGTGACGACCCGCGCGGACAACCGACAGGTCAACCATCGCTTGCGGGTGATTTTTCCGACCAATTATCAAACCGGCGCGTTCAAAACCCTGCTGCCCTACGATTTGTATGAATGGCCGATCGCCAAAAAGGATTGGAGCCGCGCGCTGGAAGCCGACACGCTGGTCAACCCCAACCAAGGGGTAGTCAGTTTGAACGACGGCGTCCATATGTTCAGCGTTTACAACAAAGGCCTGTACGAGGTATCGGTGCCCGACCGCCCCGACCGCGCCGTGTACTTGACGCTGTTCCGCTCGTTTACCAACGAAGTCGGCTCGTTGGACTGCGACATGGGCAAAATGCTGAACCGCAAACTCGAATTTGAGTACGCGCTGGATTTTGAATATAAATCCAATGCCGACCTTGTGAGGAGCGCGAACGCGTTCAAGGTGGGCTTGTCCGCGTTCGCGGCCGAGTTGGGGGACAAGGCGTTGCCCGCCGAGGATACGATTGTCAAAATCGGCGGCGGCGCGGTGCTGTCCGCCCTGCGGGGCGGCCGGACAATCGGCAAAGAGGGGACGTTCGACGTGATCCGCCTGTACGACGCGGACAGGGGCTGTACGGGCAAGGTTTCTTTCGGGCGGGAAATTAAAGCGGCTTACGAGGTCGATCTGTCCGAAACCGCATTGCTATCCCGGGTCAAAGCGTCGGGAACCGCTTTTGAATACGCGCTGAAACCCAAACAGGTCAAGACGTATGCTGTTTTATTTAAATAGTATGGACAGTTTACAAATGACAAATGACGAATTATGGATAAAGGGAAAGAAAAACCTACGGGGGAAAACTTTTTTTCGAAAAAGTTTTCCCCGCACCCCTTTCAAAAAACTCTAAACTCTGTGTGGTCATTGCGAGGAGCGCGGAACGCGCGACGCGGCAATCTCTATAAAAACCGAAACGCGGCTTTAAAAAAAAGGAGACATAAAATGATGACGGAAAAACAACGCTTTATCAAGACGCTGAAACGCGAAAAAGTGCCGGGACGGGTGCCTACCTTTGAACTGGTCTTTTTCTTGACGATGGAGGCTTTCGGTAAGGTGCATCCCACTCATCGGGCTTTCCACCAGTGGAACCAGATGAGCGGGAAAGAGCGGGACTTGCAGATTGCCGACCAAGCGTGGCTGTACGTGGAGACCGCTAAACGGTACGGCCACAGCGCGATTTTTGTCCAGCCCAATCCGGGGGACTTTGACGGGACCGCGCGGCTGTTAACCAAAATCCGCGAGATGTCGGGCGACGAGTATTATTTGACGATGCACGGCGACCCGACCTGCGCGATTCCCGACGGCGACCACATGATGGATTTTTCCGCGCGCCTGTACGAGGACCCCGACGACATTCTGGCCGAGCAGGAAAGGCTGATGCGGGACATGCTGGATTTTGCCGAAAAACTCAACAAGACCGACAAACTGTTGGACGGCGTTACGATGTGCTCGGACTACTGTTTCAACGTCAATCCCTATTTCAGCCCGTCGATATTCGCCGATTTAATCGCGCCGGTCTTGGCCAAAACGATTGCGGGGTACAGGCAATTAGGGCTTTATACAATCAAGCACACCGACGGCAATATCATGCCGATTATCGACCAACTCGTGCAGTGCAAGCCCGACGCGCTGCATTCGCTCGACCCGCAGGGCGGCGTCGATTTGGCGGTCGTCAGCCGGCAATACGGCGACAAAATCGCTTTGTGCGGCAACGTCAACTGCGCGCATTTACAGACGGGCACCGAGGAAGAGGTTATCGCCGACGTCAAACGGTCGTTGCGCGACGGCATGGCGCGGGGCGCGGGCTATATATTCTGCACATCGAATTGCGTGTACACAGGTATGCCCTTGGAGCGTTACGAATTGATGATGGACATTTGGAGAAAGTTCGGCGTTTACGCTTAAAGATACGGGCAAGCCCGTGGCGAATTGTGAATGACATTGCAAATTGCAAATTACGAATGATAAATGACAAATGATAAATTTCGGATAAGGGCTTTTGCGCGAAGTCGCGTCGGGTCATTGCGAGGAGCGCGGAGCGCGACGC
>JAISFM010000202.1 GCA_031263605.1 Clostridiales bacterium
CCCGTCCTTTCAAAAAACAAAACCGAAAGGGGCGGGATCGTCACGGACAGCGAATAGTCTTTGCCGTGCATCGGGGCTTTGGACGCTTTCAGCGCGCCCGCGTTGCCCGCGCCGCCGCCGCCGTATTCGAGGGCGTCGGAATTGAAAATCTCGCGGTATGTGCCTTTTTCCGCGCCGAACGCGTAATTGTCCCGCCGGACGGGCGCGAAATTCACCGCCGCGATCAATTCCCTTTCCTGTTTATTTATGCGCTTGAACACGATAATATTCTGATTGCTGTCGTCCGGCACTATCCATTGAAAGCCTTCCCAACCGCTGTCGCGCTCCCAAAGCGGCGAACGCTCTAAATAAAACGCGTTCAAAGCCGCTACGTAATTCTTGAATTTCGCGTGGCTGTCGTAAGCCAATAACTGCCAGTCGAGTTGCTTTTCAAAATCCCATTCCGAAAACTGCCCGAACTCCGCGCCCATGAACATCAGTTTTTTGCCCGGGTGCGCCGCCATGTAGCCCAAAAACGCGCGGCACGAGGCGAATTTGTCCTCGTAGTTGCCGTACATCTTGTCGATCAAGGAACGTTTGCCGTGTACCGCCTCGTCGTGCGAAATCGGCAAAATGTAGTTTTCGCTGAACGCGTAATAGAACGAGAACGTCACGTTGTTGTGTATGCCCGAACGGAAATACGGGTCCGCGCTCATGTAGCGCAGCATGTCGTTCATCCACCCCATGTTCCACTTGAAGTTGAACCCCAAACCGCCGTCCGATACCGGTTTCGTCACCAGCGGCCACGCCGTGGACTCCTCCGCTATCATCAGCGCGCGCGGGAACAACCCGAACACCGCCGTATTCAACTGCTTTAAAAAGGCGATCGCCTCTAAATTTTCGTTGCCGCCCGCCGCGTTGGGACGCCACTCGCCCGATTTTTTGTCGTAGTCCAAATACAGCATACTGGCCACCGCGTCCACCCGCAGGCCGTCCGCGTGAAATTCCTCCAACCAATACACCGCGTTGGAAATGAGGAACGCGCGGACTTCGGGCTTGGCGTAGTCGAACCGGTGCGTCCCCCACGTCTTATGCTCTATCCTGTCCCAATCGGCGTTTTCATAGAGGGCTTCGCCGTCGAACATGTACAGGCCGTGCCCGTCCTTTGGGAAATGCCCCGGCACCCAATCCAAAATCACGCCCACCCCCGCGCGGTGGCAGGTATCGATCAGGTATTTCAAATCCTCGGGCGTGCCGTAGCGCGCCGTCGGCGAAAAGTACCCCGTCACCTGATAGCCCCACGAGCCGTCGTAGGGATGCTCGGCGATCCCCATCAACTCGACGTGGGTGTAGCCCATTTCCTTTGCGTAGGGGACGATTTCGTCGGCGAATTTGCGGTAGGAGAACAGGTTGCCGTCGCCGTACCGCCGCCAACTGCCGATGTGCGCCTCGTAAATGTTCATCGGGCTGTTGTAGGGGTCGGTGCGGGCTTTGTAATCCGCCCACGCCCCGTCGCCCCATTCGTAGGCGGAGAGGCCGTAGGCTTTGCTGGCGAAGGGGTAGACGCTTTCGGAATGGAACGCGTAGGGGTCGGCCTTATAGCGTTTTTTGCCGTCCTTGCCCGTCACGCAGAATTTATAGTTTTGATAGCGCGTTATGCCGGGGACGAAAAGTTCCCAAACGCCCTTTTTCGTGATTTTTTTCATAGGGGACGCGCCGTCGTCCCAGCCGTTGAAGTCGCCGATCAGCGACGCCGCCGTTGCGTGGGGCGCCCACACGCGGAACGCCGCGCCCGCCGCTTGCCCGCGCGCCTCGAAGTGGCAGCCAAAATACTTGTACGCGCGGCAGTTCGTACCCTCGTGAAATACCGTATATTCGTCCGTTCCGTTTTGTCTCATGGGCAATCCTCTTTGTCTTACGCGCCTGTATTTGCAAGTTAGCGCATGGATATAGTTGTCCGTATAGTATTATACACCTTTTTTTACGAAATTGCAAGGGGGATTTTTGCGCGGCGGGAACCGGCATAAAACGCTTTAACCCGGGGTTTGAACGTTAAAATTTTCAAGGACTAAAAAACCGATAAAGTACGGGAGCGGACAATCCGCAAGGCAAAAATAAATCGAAAATATTTTTAGACGCCGAGGGCACAGTCCTTGCGGTTTGTACGCTCCCTCGATTACTTCAATAAAACTTCCAAAATTTCGGACAGCGGCAGCCCGATTATATTTTCCTCCGTGCCGGAAAGAATTTTGAAATACGGTTTAAGCAGGCCGTCGATCGTATAGCCGCCCGAACAGGCAAACGGATTTTCCTCCTCGATTGTCCGCTTGATCAATTCGCGGGTCACGCCGGACAGTAATACGCGCGACACGGCCGTAAAGGTAATAAAAGCCCCGTTTTCCCCTTCCTCCGGAAAAACGTCGGTTACATAGGCCACGCCCATGGCCTCATTCATATAATAGTTTATTATCTCGTTGCCAAATTTTGACAAGCCATTTGGCAACCGTTTGCCTTTCAGGCCGCCGATCGTTACCGCTGTAATGACCTCGTGAGGGTTGTCGTTCAGGCCGCCGAGCATTTCATATACGCCGTTTTCGCCGCGCGGTTTTTCTAAAAGTTTTTTATAAAAGACCGCAGTGTCCGCGGTGATAACGGCCGCATTTTTTAAATACCCGCAAGCGTTTACATTTTTAGCCGCCGACAAATAAGCGCAGTAATCCGCCGCCCGCCGAACCGACCCGATCGCCGCCCTGTCGAATTTACCCGCCGCGCCGTCTTCGTCAAAGTTGCTGTTCATCGGCAACCACGGCAAGCCCGCTCTTTTTACAAGAGCCCTCCGCCCTTCCGAGCCGGTCAAAAGCACAGCCTTCTTTTCATCGCTTTTCATCGCTGCGCCTATTATATCCTATTCCGGCCGCCCTGTCCAGTTATTTTTTTGTTTGTTTATTTTTTTTTCTTTAAGAAAACTTTTTATAAAAAGTTTTCTTAAAAATCTTTCAAAAATTTTCACCGTTTATTAAATATGCGGAACCGTTAAAAGTACGATACTAAATTTTTAGCGGCTTTGCTTTAAAAAATATCTTTTATTAAAATTTATGCACATCTTTTTTATCGTTCTCTATTCTTTTGTGGATCTTTATTGGCTCTTTCCTCTTTTTTATTCAGACTTTTTTGCTTTCTAAAACACAATATATACTACATATAATTTTATTTAGCCTATATATAGTAGTTTTACCCTTTATTTCCACTTATCAACAGTCTATATTACGATTACCTTTATCCTAATAAAAATATATATTTATCAGATTGTTTTTTGGAGAATGAACAATCTGTAAGGTTAAAATTTTTTTAGACACTTATGGCGTCGCCTTTAAAGTTTGCCCGTTCCCTTTCCGTAAACTCTTTACATATTTTTATTTTTATGATAAAATAGCGTATCGGACAAAATTCGACAAAGTTTTCATTGGCGCGCAAGCGTTGACGGCAACGGAAGCAAGACTTAAAAAAACAGCGTGAAAATTTTTGAAAGAGTTTGAGAAAACTTTTTATAAAAAGTTTTCTCATAAAATAAACAAATAAGATAAACAAAAAAGAGACAAATAAAAGGAGAACGTGTTATGGGTAAAATAGTTGCATTTGCGAACCAAAAAGGCGGCGTGGGAAAAACGACGTCCTGCATCAACGTGGCCGCGTATGTGGCGGTCATGGGTAAAAAGACGGTTGTGATCGACATTGACCCGCAAGGGAATTTGACCAGCGGTTTGGGAATACGCAAAAACAAACTGACGCGGTCTATTTACAGTATATTGATCGACGACGTAAAAGCCGTGGAAGTCATTTTGCATACGGGAGTGCCGGGCTTGGACATTGTCCCCAGCAACGTTGATTTGGCGGGCGCGGAGGTGCAACTCGTTCCCTTTACCGAACGGGAATACGTCCTTAAAAAAGCGATTCAACGTCTCAAAAACACGTATGATTATATTTTTATAGACTGCCCTCCCTCGCTCGGGTTGCTGACAATCAACGCCTTGACCGCGGCGGATTCCGTTTTGATCCCTATTCAAGGGGAGTTTTTTGCCCTCGAAGGTTTGAGCCAATTGATGAATACGATTAAACTCGTCAAAAAGCATACGAACAAGACGTTAGATATCGAGGGCGTCATTTTGACGATGTTCGACCCGCGCAGCAATATCGTCGTCAGCGTCGCCGAGGAAGTGACAAAACTGTTCGGCAAAAAAGTTTTTAGCGTCAAAGTGCCGCGCAATATAAAACTCGTCGAGGCGCCCAGTTACGGCTTGCCAGTCTTGCAGTACGAACCCCGCTCCAACGGCGCGTTAGCTTATAAATCGCTGTCGGAAGAATTTTTGCAGCGCAACAACGACGCTTTCAACAAAATAGTCAGTGACCGCGCACTGAAAAAACGCGCCGCCCCTGCGAAAAATGATAAAACATGAATAAATGTTTATATTTTATTATGACAAGCGCAACTCAACAAAGCGTACAAGAACAGCATAAAAATTTTTGAAAGAGTTTGAGAAAACTTTTTATAAAAAGTTTTCTCATATATAAAAAAAAGACAAAACAGAAAGGCGGCAATAAACGTAAACATTAGTTTGTATTATACCATAGCATACGGTCACAGCGTAAAAATTTTTGAAAGGGTTTGAGAAAACTTTTATAAAAGGTTTTCTTAAAAATATAGACAAGAAGGAGACAAACAAAATGGCGTCCAGAAAAGGCTTGGGAAAAGGATTAGGCGCGCTCTTTTCCGAATACGAGGAAATCTATGAAAATTCCTTAAAAGAGAACGAGACGGTGGCGGAAACGTTGCCGGTCGAGTCGTTGGCCGCGGAACTTTCAAAGATTTCGAGTGCGGAAAAATTCTCCGAGGCGATCGTCAAGAACGTGACGCACGCCGTCGAGGAAGGCAGCGCGGTCGAACTTCAGATCGGGCAGATTGACACCAACGTTAACCAGCCGCGTAAAAACTTCGATCCGGACGCTATGAAGGAATTAGCGGCCTCTATCAGGCAGCACGGCATTATTCAGCCGATCATCGTCGTACAGAAAAACGATCGGTATATGATTATCGCCGGTGAACGCCGTTGGCGGGCCGCGATAGACGCCGGCCTGCATACCATTCCCGCCATCGTTAAAAACTACACGGAACAGCAGGTCAAGGAAATTGCCTTGATTGAAAACCTGCAACGCGAGGACCTCAACCCCGTTGAGGCCGCCCGCGCGATCAAGCAATTGATGACGGATTATAATTTCACGCAGGAGCAGGTCGCCGACCGGATCGGCAAAAACCGCTCCTCCGTCGCCAACACCCTGCGCATTTTGAATCTGCGCCCCGA
>JAISFM010000233.1 GCA_031263605.1 Clostridiales bacterium
GCTCATTCGCGTTTAGGTTTCGCAACAATCCGTACTATTCAGTTGCCAAAGAGCGAGGATCCGGAAAGTTTACCGATATTATATCATGAGATTTTCGGGAAGTCAATAGTTTAGTGACCAAATTGCGAAAAAATGTTTCGGCGGCGGCTATCGAGGAAATTAATAATCTCTAATAATGATTTTGCCTTTATGCAAAAAAGCGCATTGTTCGATAAAAACAACACGCTTTTTTCTATGTCTTTTATGTTTATATGACTTCATAAATCGCTGCGGCGATAAACGTTTTGTTATAAAAAGGCTTGCCGCCATTTGTTGCGCGATTCTTTCTGTGTTTCTAATTTTCAATTCTCACTTTTTTGAACAAAGAATATGAGCGCGCTGCTTAAAGCCGTCAGTATCCCCATTATTAGGTGTAAAATTGCGCCTGCCGCATAAGACCTTCTTTGAGGGCTTATCGTCGAACCGCCTATTACCGTAGGTCTGTAATTAAGAATATTAAACAAATTGCCAATCTTCACAAAAAGAATGATTGTAATAATTGCCAAGGCAAGCCCAAAAATAACCTGTATTAACATAATTAAACGCACTACAAATGTCTTAACATTTATTCGGCTAAAAACAATGTTCACTATTGCCAACACTATGATAATGCTCGCTAAAACAAGATTAATTATCGATAACGCATTAACCCCTTCTACGTCGAATTCCAAAAGCATAAATCCGGTAAAATTCGTTAAAGATGATCCTAAATTTACAAAACTCAACGACATAAACGCAATATAAAGAACCGTAAATAGGAGAATCGAACCTATAACTACATAAAAATTAAAATTGACCTTGGTCTTTTTTTCGCTCATTTTACTATTCCTTTCCGCGAAAGGCACCAAAGAGTAGTGGAACAGGTCCGCGCCTCTCGCAATTTTTATTGACTAATTATTTTAAATGTTTTGACAAGGAAAGGATAATGCGAAATGCACAATGCAGAATTTCGGATAGGGTTCATGAAAGCGGTATTGTCTGTGGGCATGAAACGCAAAGAATACCCAAAGTTTTGATTTGCGTCAGCATCCGACACTTCTCCATTCTCAATTCTCAATTCAAAAAACCCACCCCGCCGCCGCCTGTCGGCGACACCCACCCGACGGGGGAATTTTTTAATTGTTGAAAGTTTTTGGAAAGTGGGCGCGGGGGGGGACAATTTTGTTGAAAAATTTGACCCCCCCCCCCCGCGCCCCTGCGCAACCTATACTCTATCCGACACTATTCCCTATCCACTATTCCCTGTTTGTCAATTCTGATTCAAAATATCCGCCAAGAGCCTGCGGTCGCCGAGCAACTTGCCCGCGCCGGATATGACGGCGTAGGGCGCGTCGGGGAAAACGGTAGCGGGCAATTTTAAAACGTTGCGTATGTAGTCCTCTAAACCCGTGATCAGCGCGCCGCCGCCGCAAAGGTTGATCCCGCTGCGCAAGACCTGCGCGCAGATTTCGGGGGGGCAGCGGTTGATGACCGACTCGGCCGCCTCGGCGATCCGGCGGTAATAGGGCGCGACCGCGCGGGATACGGCGCGGCTCTCGACCGTCGCCGAATCGGGGCTTTTGTCGGCGCAGTTCGTACCGTTGACCGTCAGCGTCGATACGTCGTTTTCGTACAGGCTGCCCACGGACTCCCGCAACTTCTCGGCCGACAACGGCCCGATTTCAAGGTTGTGCTTTTCCAAAACGAAACGGCCGACCGCCCTGTCCATGAACTTCGTCCCAAGGCAAATGCTGCACCCCTCGACAATCCCCGACAAACTGATCACCGCTATGTCCGCCGTCCCGCCGCCGATATCGGCGACGAAACACCCTTTCGGGCTCTGGATCGGCAAGCCCATGCCGTGCGCCGCGCAAATTGCCTTTTCCACCAGCACGGCTTCGCCGACGCCGCATTGCAGTAAAACGCCCTCGAAATCGCGCCGCTCGTCCGCCGTCAAGCCGCACGGCACGGCAAGCAACGCGCGTATCCGCCCCGGAAACACGCGCCGATCGATTACCCTGCCCAAAAAATCGCCCAGCATCAGCGCGGCCGCCGCCGGGTCGGCTATAACGCCCTCGTCGATCGGGCAGACTACGGCGGTCTTCTCGGGCGCGCGCCCTAACATCTCTTTCGCCCTCTGCCCCGAGGCGCGCAAAATTGCGCCCGAATACGCTACGACGGACGGCTCGGACAGCACTATCCCGTTGCCGCTCAAAAATACCGTCGTATTGGACGTCCCTAATTCAATTGCTATTTGTGTCACAGACATTTTTTTTCGGAATTGAGAAGTGAGAAGTGTCGTGACGGAAATTCGACCGCGCTTCCTGCTTCAAAAGGTAAGGACGAAGTAGGAAGGACGAAGGACGAAGTGTCGGACGCTGTCGCAAAAAGGGGCTTCTTGGTCGCTTTGCGTTTCATGACCGCCGACAGGCTTGTCTTGCGGAAATTCGACCGCGCTTCCTGCTTCGTCCTTCCTACTTCCTACTTGTTATAACCACCCCGTCCGCTCGCTTCGCTCGCGTCCACCCCTCCGTTGAGGGGAATTTTTATAAGGTGGAAGATTTCTCCGCTCCGTTCGGGGCTGCGCCCCTCGCTCCGGTCGAAATGACAGGGCTTTTAGCGCACCGGCAATCTTACTCCCGCGCGAGAAACGCGCGACAGAACTTCTCAATTCTCAATTCTCACTTCTCAATTGATGTATATGCCGTTTCAAACGGTTTCAAAGGATTTCTAAATTCTTTCCATACGCCCTGTAAAAATCCACGCTCGCGCCGAGGGCGTTCATGATCTCCAAATTGCAGTCGCCCTCTACCTCCGTTTTCATGATGACGCTGTCGCCCAAAACGTCGCAGTTGATCGACTTGATCCCGCCGGACTCGCTGCGGTCCAGACTCTCGGCTATCTTTAAAATCACGCCCAACTTGCGCACGGCCGCGTAGTCGTCCTCGCGCACGACGTCCTTGTACTGCGCCCACGCCGCCCGGTCGAAATCGTCCTTGCGGTGCGCGTCGGCGACAAAGGCCGCCAAAATCAAATCGCGGTGGCTGATGCCGTACAGGTTGCTGTTCAGAATGATATAGCGCGAATGCTTTTGATGGTCGTAAAATTTCAGCCTCATGCCGCTGTCGTGCAGGACGGCCGCGACGCGCAGCACTTTTATATACTGGCGCGGCAGTTTGTGCAGGACGCGCAACTGCTTGTACAACTGAATGGACAAGTCGTACACGTGGTCGGCGTGCTCGGCTTTGATGTCGAAATGCCGCACGAGCGTGTTCAGCGAATGCCCCAAAACGTCGCTGAGCGGCTTTTCCGCGATCGTCGGCACCGCGTGGTTGAGCATCAAGCCCTCGCGCAGGCCGCTGCCGCTGATCGTGACCCCTTTGTACGGCGTCAATTTGAGCAGCGCGCTGACGCAGGACAGCATACTGATGAAGATGTCGGCGCGCCCCGCGGACAGCCCTTTGATTTTCATGCGCTTTTCGGGGCCGAGGACGCGCAGGGTGTCGTAAATTTCGGTGAAGTTCTCGCGCGGCACGAAATAGTTGTGCGCCATTTCGAGCGGGTACTTGATCATGCGGCGGGAAATCTTGCCCAAATTCCGGAACGAGCCGCCCACGCCGATCAAGGGCAGTTCGGCCTCGACCTCGGCCAGCCACGGGATGCGGCGGAATTGGTCGATATAAAACTCCTCGATTTTCTCGGCCTGCTCCTCGGGCGTGAACGAGGGGTCGTTGTACAGCGCGGTCAAAGTGATTGCGCCGAACGGCAAATTCTCGAACGCGAGGATATTGCGGCGGTTGTAATAGATCAACTGGGTGGTGCCGCCGCTGATTTCGACGATCAGGCCTTTGGGAATGTCGAAGGAATTGATGACCCCTTGATAGATGTACGAGGCCTCCTCCTCGGGCGTCAAGACTTTGATTTTAAAGCCGCAGGTGGAATAGACTTCCTCTAAAAAACTCTTTTGGTTTTTGGCGCGGCGCACCGCGCTGGTGGCGACGGCGATTACCTTGTCAACGTTGTTGATGTCGATCAGTTTCTTGAACATTTTCAAGGTCTTGACCGCTTGGGCGATGCGGGAAGGTTTCAAAAACCCTTCGCGCTCCATGTCCTGCCCCAAACGGACGGTTTCTTTCAGTTCGTCAAAGACGACAAAATACCCGCCTTCGAGCATGTTCGCAAGCACGAGGCGGGCGGAATTCGATCCGAGGTCGATAACGGCGATTTTTTCCATATGAAAGCCTTTTTGCGGCGGAGCCTTTCCGGCCGCCCACACAAGAGCCCGCGCCGATGGACGGAAAGCAGGCCCTCAAAAGTATTTGCATATATTGTACCACGGATTTTCGATTTGTCAAGGGGGTAACCGTTCAAAAAAGTATACAAAATTTATCGGCTTTTTCTGTATAGTTTT
>JAISFM010000132.1 GCA_031263605.1 Clostridiales bacterium
TTAGGGCAAACAACGCGGATTCCGCGTTTTGCGCGCGCTGCGCGCGTTTTCAAATGGCAAGCGGTAAAAAGAATCGATATTACAAAGAACGGGAAGCGGAACGGCTTCCAATTTTTATGCGGAGAGGAGGTCAAACCAAAATGAAGATAATGTCAGACTTATGCAAACTGTATGCAAAGGAAGGGGAGAGGGCATCGCGTACAACCCGCGTATCTCACCGATCTATAACAAAGATGATAAAGGAAATCCAAAGCGAAGCAATAACCGCCCTAATTTGAGGGGGTTGCAAAAAACGGCCTGTTCTGTCCTTAGTAGTGGAGGGAGTAAATAGGTGATTTTCTTTATACTCCCCCTAACTGCCGCTTCCGCACAATTTTCTTCTTTGGCAATCATGGCTTTTGATTTGTGTTTGACAAAAAACTTTACCGCCACGCGCCGTTGGTATTCCGTCGGACCGGTAAACAGCGGAAGTTCCGGGCGTTCCCGACGCGCTCGGAAATCCGGCGCGCTTCCGCCGAGCAACGGGCTTTCCACAACCCCATCGCAGGGGAACAGTTATTTTTACAATGCGGCCATATTTTTAATATTTCTTTTGTGCGTACAACAAAAGGCGGCCTACTGGAAGCCGCCTTATCGAACGCCGTTAGATATTCATGCTCTTTGCCGGAATTGGGCTTACTGTTCCGCCGTTACCGCCTGTATAACGAGGAAATAGTTATCGGGCAGTTTGATTGATTCTAAAAACCTATGCTTCGGAAATCGGTATGTCTTATGATAGACGCAGGCTTTTCCTCCCGATATATCGTACATAAACAATACGCGGGGCATTTCTTTCGCACGCTTGAAATCGTCCTCGTAAATCTGCTCGCTGTGCCGATATGGGTTGCACCAATCCCAAAAATACAGTTCGACGCTCTCTTTTTCGGCTTCGCCGCGAAAGCACAATTCTACATTCCCCGCATGGCCGCCCCAAAAAGAAAACCCGGCTATATGCAGTCTGCCGCAAACGCAGCCGATCGGGATTTCCTGCCCGCCGCAAAACGCGCCGTATCCGCCGCTCCCGCTTTTCTCAAAAAGAAACTTCCCGTTTCGGCGCGATAAATCTATTCCTCTTAAAGCGTCCAATTCGGGGAACATGCCGCTATCGCCCATGTACGGTTTCAGGTCGATATGTTTTGCGTTCATAATTTTCGCAATTCCCCCGCGAGCGCCCTTTCCGCTTCCGCGATTTCCGAAATCTTTTGCGCCGCTTTCATTTTCAGCGGTTCCGCGAATGTTTTTGCGATGCTTATCTTGCACAGTACGCTCGACACAAAAAAAGCGCAATCCGCCGCCGCGCCGCACAATTTCGCGCAAGCGTTGTCCGCGCCGTAAAAATACCGGAACATATTTTTTTGGGACAGTTTGGCATGACGGAGTTTCCCGAAAAACACTATGCATTTTTGCGTTATTCCCGCGTCGCTTTCCCAGTCCCCGACGCGGCCGGCCGCACAGTCGGCTATCTTTTCCATAACAGCCGCGTTTCTGTCAAACAGCCGCCCGTTCCGCCGAAAGAAATCCGTCAGGCTTCGAGCGTTCAAGCCCGCCTCCCTTTCGCCTACTTTCTGCAGCCGAACCGCCGCCCTATCGTTCTTCGCGCTAAAAAAATTCATATAACCCTTGAACGCCTTGCGGAAATCGTCGTAGCCGAGTTTCTGCTCGGCATACAAAACGGAATTGAGGTGCATATGGTCGGACACGGTAAACTCTTGCTTTTCATCGTCATAGCCGTAAGCCAACAAATAATGCGGCATATGGTTCTTTTGATAGGCGGTTTCCCGGTACGGCAGGCAGTAGGTGTCCACGGCAATAATAATCGGGCTCCCCTTTCGGATGCAGGCGGCCGTTTCCGCTACAATGTCCTTTGCATCGCGCAGAACCGTCTCCCGGATACCCGTCGCCCTTTCCATCGCCCGCCTCGAGGATACGCCGACCGCCGAAAAACCGAGATTTCCGTTCTTTTCGTCAAACTCGTAGCGTATGTAGTAGTTGGCGAGTTGCGTTTCCGGCTCTATTCCGTAATATGAGTACGCCGCGACCAATTGATGGTAATAGCAGGAGATAAAAAGAAACTTGTTGAACGGCTTGATGCCGTCCAACACTTTCGCGCGTGGGGCTTGTTTGTTGTCGTTTTGCATTTTCTTTATCCTCGTAAAATCGGATTTTGTATTCTTTCGGCCTGAAAATCAAGCCCATCGACAGCCCGCCGGGGGACGGTTCCCAAATCGTTCCTTTATTCCTTTCCCGCTTCCCAATCGTAAAAAAGCAGGGCGCCTTCCAATCCTTTCTTTCGGGGCGGCGAGGCTCTGCCCTCGGCATAGCCCAGCGCAACGACGGCCATGAGTTCGAGCGCGGCCTGCCCGGACGGGCGGCGCGGAAACAGCAATTCGTATACCTCTTTCTTTTTGGCGAGGATTTCGCCTATCCAACAAGAACCAATCCCCAAAGCCGTCGCCTGCAACAGCATGTTCCCGATACGCGCCCCGACCGCCTGTACGTCCTTTATATAGTGATAACTCTGCGATTTGTCCAAGTATACGGCGATCAGGCAGTCCGCTTTGGCTGCATAAACAAAAGTCGTTCATACCGCCTCCAAAGTGATACCGAAAATAAACATGCAGATATTGTCGGGAAACACGATCTGTTTTACCCTTTTCGGTTCGGGTAGTTCCGTAACGTTATAGTATATAAACGCTTGTCCGTCGCGCCGTTCATATTCCTTTAAAACGCCGCATTCAAAATCCCCGCTCTCCGCTTCCATCGACGTCCCGATTACGGTCCCGACAGACCACGCCCAATCGAAAAAGTTTACCTCCGCGTCCGCCGCCGTGCCGTCGTCAAACACCACTCGGAACTTCTCCCTGAAATACCCCCACGCGCAAGCCCCCGCTATGACGGCCCTGTCGCACTCTATGCCCGGGATTTCCACGGTTTGGCCGTCGCATTCGACGCAATCATGCTCCTCCTCCGTCCGCTCCAATCGGATTTCGGCTTTGCCGTCGCCCGTCGGCCCGCCCCAAGCCAAATCCTCTTGGAAATAAAACCGGTTATCCACGCCGATAAACTCCGCCTCAATCAGCGGCGTATCTTTCGGATATGCCATGCGGAAATTCATATGCGGTTTTAAATCAACAAAATATTTCATGGTATTTACCCATCCAAATGCCGTGCAGTTTCCGCTCTATCTCGATTACCTCTTGCAGCCGCGCCGCAATCTTTTCCACGTTCTTTTCGTTATAACAATTCGTGATGTTTATTTTAGCCAGCAAGCCGTATATGAAAATAAGGCCGTCCATGCAACGGGCGTTCATCGCGTCGAGGCCCCCGTCGCCGAATAAGGCCGCCGTCTGATACCGTTGAACGTTTTTCTTCAATCGGATAAACCCGAAATCCTCTATCAACTTTTTTATTTCGGCGTCGAGTTTTTTCTTATCCGAAAGAACGGTCGCGACGTGTTCGCAAAATCCTATAAGGTTCTCCACGCTTTCCGTTATTTTTTCACGGTTGTCATAGTACGCCTTTACGTAATGCGCGGGCGAGAACTCATAGGCTCTTTTCGCAACCCGCTTTATTTTTATAAACCCCGCGCCTTCCTTTGCCAATTTCTCCGTGTAACTTTCATAGGCGGTTCTTATCTCGTCAAAGGATATTTCGCGCTCCGCATAGTAGATACTGTTCAGATAGGAATGCTCGTTTATAATAAGCCTCTCGTTCGGCCGGTCGTAACCGTAAACAAGCAAAAAATGCGGCAGGCGCCGTTTGTGGAACGTGTCCTCCCTGTGCGGCAAATAAAAGCAGTCCACCGCAACTACGGCAGGCGACCCGCCGTCCACCGCCCTGACCAGTTCCCCCGTTATATCCTCAACGGCCTTTTTCTTTACAAGCCTTATCCCCGACAATTCCTCCAATTCCCGCTCCGTGAAAATCGTCAATCCGTCGTAATTTCGGAAGTTCTTTTTATCGTACAGCGGCACGTAGTTCATAATAAGCAGCCTCTCGTCTACTCCGTAGCGAGCGTAGGCGGCTATGAGTTGATGGTAATAGCAACTCCGGAACAAAAACCCGTTGAACGGCTTTATCCCTTTCAGTTTCTTACTTTCCGGCATTTGCCAACTCCTCCACGGCGGATATGACGTCGTTTACGGCCTCGTAAGCGTATATGTCCAACCGCTCGTCGTCGAACTCTATGCCGAACTCCGTTTCGAGGCTGACGATTAACTGTATAAAGGACAGCGAGTCGAGGCTGACCGCCTTGATCTCGGTTTCCGCCGTTATCCCGTCCTCCGTCAAGGCGCAGCATTCCCGTATAATCTGCATGATCCTGTCTTTCACCGCAAGCCC
>JAISFM010000209.1 GCA_031263605.1 Clostridiales bacterium
ATACAGGGCTTTCCCCGCATCAATACCGTATATCGAAGCGGTAATAGAATTGCGTCAAAATGAAACGCGGTGTATGTTGACACAGTCTTAATGAGTTTTATTTTACTAACCGATTAAAAAAGAGCAATTTTTCACAAAAAAAAGACATTGACTATCTTTTTTTTTTGACTTATAATAGAATTGCATTAAAAAGTACACTGCGTTTTATTTGACATAACTATAATGACGGCATATGGCGGTGGGTTCCGGTTGAACGATATTTGTTCGGGAAAAATAATGAAAAGCGTTATTGAAATCAGAAAAAACAGGCGTATATCAACGGCGGAAAAAGAATTGTTCGGCTCTTTTGCCGAGCATATAGGAAGGTGCGTATACGGCGGGATTTACGAACCCGGGCATCCCGCCGCCGATAAGGACGGATTCCGCGCGGACTTAATCGAAGCGGTAAGGGATTTAGGGGTGACGTGCGTGCGTTATCCGGGCGGGAATTTTCTATCTGATTATAATTGGAAAGACGGAATAGGCCCCAAAGAAAAGCGTCCGGAGCGCATTGAACCCGCGTGGAGGCAATTAGAGCCGAATACGTTCGGCGTCGATGAATTTATGCGTTGGTGCGAAAAGTCCGGCGTCGCGCCGATTATGGCCGTAAACATGGGGACGGGCACTCAAAAAGAAGCGGGCGAGTTGGTGGAATATTGCAATCATAATGTCGGAAGTTGGGCAAAAGAACGCGCGAAAAACGGCCGTAAAGAACCGTACGGCGTACGGTTTTGGGGCGTCGGCAACGAGCCGGACGGGGATTGGCAGATATGCTCTATGGAATCTATGGAATACGCCCGCAAAGCCGTAGAAGCCGCGAAGATTATGCGGTTGACCGACGAAAAATGCAAGTTTATTTTTTGCGGAAGTTGTTCGCCGCAATCGGCAAACTTTCCCGAATGGATCCGCAAGGTTTTGGAAACCGCGTACGATCAAGCGGATTACATTTCGCTCCATGCCTATTATACATACGGAGCCGCAGGGGATGTCGGGGACTTTTTAGCAATTCCGGTCGATTTGGAACATTACATAAATACGGCGGTTTCCGTTTGCGATTATGTCAAGGCCGTTAAGAGGGGAAGAAAGGATATTATGCTTGCCCTCGACGAGTGGAATGTGTGGCATAACCAGGAAAAGGGCCGCGACGAATCGCCGTGGACGGTTGGGCCTCCGCGTTTGGAAAATTATTATGACGCAACGGACGCTTTGGCCGTGGGCGGGTTGCTTTCGGTGATAGTAAACCACTCGGATCGCATAAAGATCGGGTGCATGGCGCAACTTGTAAACGTAATAGCCCCGATTTTGACATATAAGGGCGGCATGTTGGTAAAGCAGCCGATATTCTATCCTTTCAGAGCGTTTGCAAAGCGCGCGGCGGGCAGGGCGGTGTTAAGGACTTATGCCGATATACCCACGTATTTATCCGCGCGCTTTGGCAACGCGCCGTATCTGCATCACAGCGCGGTTTACGATGAAAAGACGGGAGAATATACGGTTTTTGTTACCAATGCCGGCGGCGGGCATACTCTTACTTTGGATTTCGGAACGGACCGCGTCGTCCTGTCGGGCGGCGAGCGGCTGACGGCGAAGGAAGCGCGCGCCGTAAATACGCCCGAAGAGCCGTTCCGCGTCGTCCCGCAGATGATAGCCGCGGAAAAAGAAAGGCGCGCGGTACATACGGTTACATTGCCGGAAAAAAGTTTTTCGGTATTCGTATACAAAAATCTATAAAAAACAAACGGAGGTCTGAACCTATGATTATGATGAGAAAACGCATCAAACATCCGGCCGCTTTGATTTTGTCGGCTGTCCTGTTATTCTCGATAGCGGGTGCAGCGCGTATCGCGTTTGCCGATACCCCGGCCGAACTGATTGCGGCGCGGGCGAGTACGAATGTCAATCTTTTGACGTACGATACCGTGCTTTCCCAAAATTTGCGCGAGCCTACCGGTTTGGCGTCCTACGATTCGGATACGCGGGCTTTTACGGTTCCGACGAAATCGGGCGATTGGTGGCGCAGCGTACATATTCTCAACAACCGTTATCTGAACGGCGCGGTCGGTTTAGGGTCGGGCGAGGTATCCCCGTCGCAGGCAACGATATACATGGCGGCAACCGTCGAGTTTTCGACATTAGACGAAAACGCCGACGTAGGTTTCCTGTTCATGTATCAAGGCGATGCAAACCCTACGGATACATATTATTATATATCGTATGTTTTGTCGGTTAAGCACAATCTTTCTATCTTTTATGCTTGCGAACCTAACGGCGGCGCGCAAGATTATTCCAGCGCAAGCGCAAGAAGTTTCGCTCCGAAAATAAACACCCCTTACACAATAGAGATTATCAAAACGCCGACGGCGGTAAGCATATGGTTGGACGAAGAATTGGTTGTAGACAACGTAAGCGCGGTGGGTTTAGACAACGGAGCGTATATGTATGTAAGCGGCGCGTCGCCTAAAATAGGCATCAGCGGTTGCGAAGGCGGCTATACCGTCGGCGATATGGCGTACAAATATTTGGACGCGGACGCGGAAGCGATTCCCGTTGTAGACACGGCTTTGCAAGACGCGCGCGGCAATGCGAACGGAAACCTTTTAGCGTATAGTTCGACGGCTTCGTCGGGGAATATACTGCATAGTTGGTCGGGCTTGGCATCCTACGGCGCGGCCGGCCGCGCGTTTACGGTAGCGTCGTCGCCGTATGAGTATTGGCGCAGCGGTTACGTCCTGAACAATTCCGCCTTGGACGGGGATATTACAATGGCGGGCGATCCGGCGATCCCTGAGGATGCGGCGGTTTACATGGCGGCGACTGTTCGTTTCTCCGCTACCGGCGTTAACAACGCGGGTACGGCGGTTTCCGCGCACAATACGGCGGGCATTATATTCGCGCTGCAAACGGCGGGCGACGGCGAGGATTATTATTTGACGTTCGTATTACAGCCCGGAGGCAATGCGTCGTTTTACGGCTTTGCAGAGGGCAACAACGGGGAGTTCGGTTTTGGAAGTTATCCTATAAGCGGCGGTATAACGATAAATACCGATTACCGCATAGAACTTATTAAAACTCCGACAACGGTCGGTATATGGGTAAACGAGTGGCCGATTGTAGATAATATAGAATGGGTAAGCACAGCGCCTTTAACGGGGGCCGCGCCGAAAATAGGGCTTTCGGCAAACGAGGGCGATTCCACGGTTTCCGATATGGTATATAAATATTTGGACGCCGAGGCCGATACTGCGGATCTTAACGCGGCCGCTGCCGTCGAAGCGGAGATAGACGCTTTGTTTACGGACGGCGCGGGCGAGTTGACGCTCGGCGACGAGGACGGCGTATCGGCGGCGCGGTCTGCGTTTGCCGCCTTGATGCCGGCGCAGCGGGCGCTTGTAATGAACCTCGGCAAATTAGAGGCGGCCGAGGCGCGTATCGCCGATTTACAAGCGTGTGCGGAAGCGGCGGGATTTAAGAGCGGTTACGGGGCGATATTGGGCAAGAGCGTAAACACGGTTGCAATAGGCGACAAAGCGGCGGTAGACGCCGCGCTTGCGGATTACGAATTATTGTCCGCTTTGGCAAAAGGCAAGTTGACGGACGGCGAGAAAGCGTTGCTCGATAGTTTGTCGGCCAAGATAGGCGAGTTGGAAACCGACGCGCAAGCGGCAGTAGAGGCGGCGGGATTTAAGAGCGGTCACGGGGCGATATTGGGCAAGAGCGTAAACACGGTTGCAATAGGCGACAAAGCGGCGGTAGATGCCGCGCTTGCGGATTACGAATTATTGTCCGCTTTGTCAAAAGGCAAGTTGACGGACGGCGAGAAAGCGTTGCTCGATAGTTTGTCGGCCAAGATAGGCGAGTTGGAAACCGATGCGGGCGGCGTGAATAAGGGCTGTAAGAACTCGTCTTCGGTAATCGGGGCGGCGGCAACGCTGATATTGCTTTTAGGCGCCGCGTTTTTTATAAGGAGGCGCGGATAAAAAAACATGATAAGTAAAAGGCGCGCCCGATTTTATTTGCCGCTATCGATGGGGTTGTTGTTCGCCGTTGCTGCGGTCTTTGCGGCGGCTCCGTCCGCGCGCAAAGTTTTGACGGCCGCTTCCGGCGGTTTCTCGCGCACCGACCTTTTGAGCGGGTCGTACTCTTTCGCCGGCGGCGTGCGTCAGGGAACATTCGTTTCCTTTGAGGCCGGAAAAGCCGTTTACGCGGAAGGGCTGGAATTTGGGCTGCAAGATTATTACCCCGTCTTTTCCGAAGCGATAATCGGCACGTTTAAAATTGACGGCGAAAAAATCGACTTTAAAGGTCTTACCGTTGTTTTCAGTGCGGAAATTACGGTAACCTTGGCCGGCGCGGACGGCTGGAACGGCGCGGGACTGCTTTTAGGCAACGACGGGACCGATTATTATTTCTTCCGTATGCAGAACGACGGAGGCGCGCATATCATTTGCTGGAACTCGGGGACGGGCGCGGAAACGTTAATTTCAAGCAAATACGGCCTTACTGGAAATTTTATCCCTACGGCGGGAAATACATTGAGTTTTGAAATGCTCCGCACTCCCGAAAGCGTAACGGTCGTATCGAACGGCGTCCCGCTTTTCGACGAGGTACCCGTTCCCGCGCTCGGATCGGCGGTAGGGTTGGTTTTCGCTATGGTCGGCGGCGGTTCCTACGCCGAAAACATAGAGTTTTACGCGTTGGACGAAAATTTGACCGTCGAGATACGCGTCGAACCCGCATATCCCGCCATCAATCAAAATTACCCGCAAAACACCGCTCCGATCGTTCCCGTTACGGCCGACCCCGACAGGAACGGAAACCGCGCGCTTATTGTAATCGGATCGATTTGCGCCGGGCTTGGCCTTGCGGGAACGGTCGTTTGCGCGGTAACGCTTTTTAACAAAAAAGTGTTGCGAAAATAAAAAGCGAGCGGAATCGCGCCGGATTTTTTACCATGGCGCACAAGAGCGCCGCAAGTTAATTTCGCAACGTCCGTAAGAAAAAAAGCGTGTGCGCCGCTCGCTTTTATTGATATTGCCTTAAAAAGCCGCAAAATCTTACAAGCAATTTCGGCGATTTTTCCCGAGGTATAAAAAAAGGAGACAGATATGAGAAAAACACTTAAAATTACGGTATTGGCGTTCGCGTTGCTG
>JAISFM010000060.1 GCA_031263605.1 Clostridiales bacterium
GAGGAGTGCGAAGCGCGACGCGGCAATCTCTACCGAACACGAAACGTGTCGTTTTACATAGAGATTGCCGCGTTGATTATTGACAATTTACAAATGACACATGACAAAGTGCGGGTGTAAGTACTTTATCACGCAACTTTAATGACAAGTTCTGTCATCTCGACCGGAGCGAATGAAATGAGCGGAGCGGAGAGATCTCCCACATTATTAAATTGTGGGGGATTTCTCGACTTCGCTCGAAATGACATAGAGGCGGAATATAAACGCCAGGGAGTGGACAAATAGCGTTGCGCCGGTCATTGCGAGGAGCGCAAATGCCCCGCGTGTCATTGCGAGGAGCGCGAAGCGCGACGCGGCAATCTCAACCGAACACGAAACGCGCCTTGTTATATAGAGATTGCTTCGTTGCTCACTGCGTTCGCTCCTCGCAATGACCTGCGCGGCGGGGCGTTTCGATAACCGCGCTTTGTTTTCGCTGCGCTGTTCGGTTTCGTAACAACTCTGTTCCGAATTTCTAATGAATTTTTAATTTGAGTTTCCCTCTGCGTGTGATATACTATATCCATGTTGCAAATTGAAAACTTGTCCAAACAGTACGCCAATTCGGGCGTGTACGCCGTGGAGAATTTGAACCTCACGGTCAACCCCGGCGAGATATTCGGATTCTTGGGGCCGAACGGCGCGGGCAAAACCACTACGATTAAAATGGTGACGGGCATTTTGCCCTATCGGTACGGGCGCATTGCGGTCGCCGGCGCGGACGTTCGGCAAAATCCCATCGAGGCCAAAAAGAACATCGGCTATGTGCCGGACAGCGGCGTCGTTTACGACAAACTGAGCGGCGCGGAATACTTGAATTTTATGGCGGACGTGTACGGCGTGCCCGTCGCGGCGCGGCGCGACAAAATCGGCGCGCTGCTGGAAACGTTCAATTTGCAGGACGCGGTGGGGAATCAAATCCGCGGTTACTCGCACGGCATGAAACAAAAGATCGTCGTGATCGGCGCGCTCTTGCATGACCCGAAGTTGTGGGTATTGGACGAGCCGCTGACCGGCCTCGACCCGCAGTCCTCGTTCGATTTGAAACGCATGATGCGCAAGCACTGCGAAGTCGGCAACACGGTCTTTTTTTCCACCCACGTCTTGGAAGTCGCCGAAAAACTGTGCGACCGAATCGGCATCGTCAACAAAGGCAGGCTCGTATTCATCGGCAGCATGAAGGACATCAAGGAATGGAAACGCGACGAGAGTTTGGAGCAGGTGTTTTTGGAAGTGACGGGCGGGAAAGCGCAGGAAAATTGACAGTTGAAAATTGAAAAGTTAAGGATAGAGATAAGATAAGAGGTAAGAGGTAAGAGGTTCGGTCGGGAATATTGCGCGCGGGCGTTCCTGTGTTTGGTAGAGATTGCCGCGTCGCGCTTTGCGCTCCTCGCAATGACCAAACGGGGCGTTCGCGCTTCTCGCAATGACAACGGGGCGTTCGCGCTCCTCGCTACAAGTCTAATGACAAAAGCAGTCCGCAGTGCGCAGTTTTCGGTCGGAGAACATTGCGCAATATGTGGGAGATTTCTCGACTTCGCTCGAAATGACATAATAATGCACAATTCACAATGCACAATGCACAATTTAATTCGGAATGAGAGGAAAGCGCGGGGCGTTCCTGTGTTTGGTAGAGATTGCCGCGTCGCGCTTTGCGCTTCTCGCAATGACCAAAAGGGGCGTACCTCTTTCCGGTAGAGATTGCCGCGTCGCGCTTTGCGCTCCTCGCAATGACAACGGGCGTTCGCGCTTCTCGCAATGACAACGGGGCGGTTCGCCGCGCCTCGACATAGAGTTGTTGAAGGGACGGTTTTCCCGCAGCGGAGTGTCGCGAAATTAAGTATGCGGCACTACCTATGATAAGTCTGACGGCGGAAAACACGGAAGGTTTTTGAAAGGGGCGGTAAAACTTTTAACAAAAAGTTTACCCGCAAAAAACAAACAAACAAACAAAATAAACCCCAACATAAATCCGAATAAACAATATTAACCCGCAAAAAAGGAATATGAAAATGTCGCAATTTACCGCGCTCTTGAAAGTTTTGTTCATATCGCGCTATCGGGGCGAAAAAAAGAGCGGAAAGTTCGACCCGCTTTGGATTGTTTACGGCGCGCTCGCGCTCGTGCTCGTGCCGCTCGTGGCCGGAATCTGCTGGCTGGTCGCCGTCTATACGCCTAAATTTCAGGATGATAACACCTTGCCCTATTTCCTGCTGATGATCTATATGACGGTCATGCTGGCCGTGCTGGTCTTCGGCATGGTCGGAATGCTGACCTATGTCTATATCAACCGCGACGCCGAATTTTTGGCCGGCCTGCCGGTCAAGGGCTGGAAAATATTTTTGGCCAAACTGTGCATGGTGTATATCGGCGAACTCGCGCTGTCGGCCGGCTTTATCCTGCCGATCGGGTTCACCGTCGGAATCGCGGGGGGATACGGGTTCGCCTTTTTCCTGTCGGTCGTTTTGTCCGTCCTGTTCGTGCCCGCCCTGCCGCTCCTGCTCGCGTCCCTGATTTCCATTCCGCTGATGTACTGCGTGTCCTTCTTTAAAAACAAGGGCGCGACAACCTCGATCGTCGTGTTGGTGCTGGTCGGCGGCATTTACGCGCTGTACTTTTCCCTAACGCTCTTGTTCCAAGGCGGCGGCATGAGCGACGCGCAACTCGAACAGTCCGTGGAAAATCTGGTCGGCGCGATGGGGGCGATGCGGTACGCCCTGTATCCCGTCTACGCGCTGATCGAGTTCGGCATGAGGTTGCCGGCGTTCGGGCTGACGGGCGCGGGCGCACAAATTTTGTCGCTCGCCGCTTCGCTCGCCTCGCTGGCCGCGCTCGCCGCCGCGGCGGGGCTTATCGCCAACTTCGTTTACGGAAGGAGCGCGGCCGCCCAACTTGAAAACAGCGCGAAACGCGCCAAGAAAGCGATGGCTTATAAAGCCCAAAGCCCCCTGCGCGCGCTGATCAGAAAGGAGTGGCGCGCGTTGATCCGCGAGACCGCGTTCGCGTTTCAATGTTTGTTCGGCACGGTCATCGGGCCGGTCATGGTCGTCGTGCTGTCCTTGAATTTAAAGGACGGTTTCGCGGCCGTGCCGGACGCGGTCAACGGGGCGACCGAGGCGGCGGGGGCGGGCGCGATCGACCCGGCGGTCTTTTCCGTCATCATGTCGGGCGTTATCGTCGCCGTCATCATCATGATCGTGTCAGGCATGAACATCACCGCCGCGACCGCGGTCAGCCGCGAGGGCAAAAACTTTTATCAAATGAAAACCATGCCCGTGCCGTATAAAACGCAAATCAAAGCGAAACTGTATTTAAGTTTGTTGATCAGTATGCCCGGCTCGCTGATTTCCTTTTGCATAGGGGCGTTCCTGATCCCGATTCCGATTGTCGAGGCCCTGTTGGACGCGCTGTTCCTGTGCGTGTACGCCTATTTGTTCGCTTGTTTCGCGCTACGCATGGATTTGATGAAGCCCAAACTGAATTGGACAACGCCCACGCAGGCCGTCAAGAACAACCGCAGTTCCACGATGCCGATCATGCTCAACCTGTTGGCGGGGCTTGTCGTCGGCGGGATATTCGTCGCGGTGGGGCTGTTTGCGGACGCATTGCTTGCGATCGGCGTACTGCTCGTGTTGGCCGTCGCGCTCGCGCCGGTTTTGCATAAGTATTTGTTTGGGAGCGTGGATCGGCTGTTCGAGGAGATAGAGCCGTGAGGATAATGCACAATGCACAATGCACAATGCACAATTGTTGACCTGTCGAAAAAGGGGCTTTGGGTATGCTTTACGTTCCTTGCCCACAGGCAATACTGCTTTAATAAAACTTTATCCTCAATTCGTCATTTGTCATTCGTAATTCATCATTAACCGATTAAACCACCCCGCCGCCGTTGGCGGCACCCCTCCGAGGAAGGGGAATTTTTTAAAGGTGGGGGATTTCGGTCGAAACGACAGAGGTTGGCGCGCGCGTTCCTCTGTTCGGTAGAGATTGCCGCGTCGCGCTTCGCGCTCCGCGCAATAGACTTGTAGCGAAATACGGCGCGGACGCAATGCGGGTCTTTTCGTGTGTAAAGCGGGTAAAAATTTTGTTAGTAGCGTTGCTACAAACTGCAATTTTTACCCGCATTACACG
>JAISFM010000260.1 GCA_031263605.1 Clostridiales bacterium
CATTTGATTGTAATCGATTACATGTGTTTTAGAATCCGTTCGCCCTGAAACCCGTTCACACCGGTCATGCTATGCAATCATACCATATAAAGCCGATAAAATCAACTAAAATCGAACCCGTAACCCGCCTATCTATCAGTTGACCGATGGGGATATGGCGTTGGGCAATGTCGCTTTTTCGCAAAACTTTTTGGTTCGCGGCGAGGACATTCAATCGTTAAGGGAATACCGGCAGGCAATGCGGGATTACGTTGACCCCGAAACGGGCGAGGCAATACCGAAAACGACGTTCCTTTTCCGTTTCGCCGCGACGGATTATTTCTCGGGGCTGTTGTCGATACACAGGCCGACGTTCGGCGGCGCGGGTTATGACCAGATATGGACGCAACAGGCGTACATGGCGCAGGAAACCTGCTTTTTCGATTTCAATATTATTCAACTCGGTTTTAGCAAGGACGGCGTAATTTATGTGATTCCCGTCGTGTCCTCGCCGATCGATATAGTGAATGGGATTACTCCCCCGTGGTTTGTGCCTGACGAAACGCCGGACTGGCTGAAATGGCTTTTAATGCTGTTGCTTCTGGTTGTCCTAATTGTTTTGCTTGCGCCGGTTCTGCCGCATATCATATCCTTTGTCGTTTGGCTGATAAAGTGCGTTCTTAATATATTGCTGTTGCCGTTTAAGTTGGTCGGCAAGGCTGTAAAGGCGGGCAAAAGGAAAGGCGGCGGTTGATATGGGTAAGAAAGGCAAAGGCGGCAAAAAGCCGAATAAAAGAACGCAGGGAAAACCGAACGGTGAAAAGTTTCCGCATTTTCGGTTTTATTTAAAATCCCGGCACCCTGCTCTCATAGTCGGCGATCGGCCTGTGGACGAATATAATTATAAAAAGGTTACTTCCTCGGAGCGTGACGGAAATCACCCAAATGAAAAGGTTGAGCCTAATCCCGATAAAACGAAGTCAACGCCTATGTATATCGGTAAGCGTACTCGGCATGACAAAAAGAAAAATTTCAGTAAATGGAAATATCCGTGGAAGTATCCGAAAAAGTGAATAAAAAAAGTGACGCCCCACGATATGGCTTTTTAAGCAATATCAGTTCAATTCATCTCGCAAGCGAGAATCGCGTCACTTCGATAATTATTATACGCCCTATTTCGTATAAAGTCAACGGAAATGACAGGGGCAATTAAACAGGGATTGGTATATAAAGGAAAATAGATAAAAGGCAATTAAGAAAGGAGTTACAGAGTAATGGAACGGGTTGAGGAAAAGAGAATGACGCGTGACGGATTGGTAGAGCATTTGCGGGAAAAACTGATTGCGGCGTATGAGGAAGCGGAATGGTATCGCGATTCGCATTGTACGCATTTGTTTGAATTATGCACGGTAAAACGCCGCGCTTATTGGGATATGGTTAGCATGATTGAAAAAGCGGAAAGCAAAGCGGCTTTATTGGAACAAATCCATGAAGAATTGCGGAACGGCGAAATTGCGGAAAGTTATGAGCGAAAAGGTTTTTATATCTCTTGCGGAGTTTGCTTATACGCGCTTTGACGTTGCTTTTTATGTTCATTTTTATGCTGACGGCTTGTTGGATTTTAGGTGATTTTTCGCGGCAATGCGCCTTGCTTTATAAGTTTAAGTCCGCATTTGTCACAATAATGATAGCCGTCCTGCGAGGGTGTAAATTTCTTGCGGCATTTAGGGCAAATCGGTCTTTTGTCCTGTTTGTCAAAACAGGACTTGCATAGGGTGTGGTCAAAGTAACGCGGTTCAAATTTTCGGTTGCAAGTTTCACAGATTTTTTTCATGCGGCAAGTATGCCGCATGAGAGGGATAAAGTCAAAATTTTGTCGTGCCGGACGTAAAGCGGCGGGAGTAATATCATGGACAAGCAGTATCCGAAGTACAGCATGAAAGAAAGGTACAAATATCACGCGGAACATGCGAAATTTGTGCCGAAGGGCGAGCCGATGAACCAGCGGGAAAAGAACGCTTACAGTTTAGGCTACGTCAAGCACGCGCGGCAAGAGGCCGACATTTACAACTGAAAAACGGTTTGCCTTTGAACAGAAAACCGCGCGGCGGCGAATAGTTTTTTATGTCGTTGTTTAAGGTTAAGGCAATGTAAGGATTATTGAAAGTGCACTTTCAAAAAAAAGGCAGGTGAAATAAAGTGTCGGACGTTCTCATAAATACCATAGTCGGATTATCCGCTTTCGCGGCGGCGGTCTTTCTTTTCTCAATTGTATATGCCGCGCATAAACTGATCGGCATAAAGCGCAGGAAAGTTAAATTGGAACTGATGTTAAAGAATGATTTGCTCCATATGATAGCGGATTTCCAAATTTCGTTTTCGGCGATGTGCGCGGCGGTTTGCGAAATGTACGGCATTTCTTTTGACGGGTTCAAAGCCGACGAAAGGAAAAGCCGCGGCATAAAAGAGAAAATGGACGCGGAAACGGACGCCGAATATTTGACGTACAGCGAACGGGCAAAAGTCATAGACTTTGTGCCGAAAGATTTTAAAGAGTGACGGGAATGAAACGGACGGCAAAGAACTTGTTGAGGGTACTGTTTGGCGCGGTTGTCTTAATCGTGGCCGGCTATTTCCTGTACACGTGCGGAAAGGTATGACACGGCGCAACGGAAAAAAGGCATTGAAACGCAAAGGGCGCGCAAAGGCGAAAAGGCTTTTGCATGTCCTTTGCGTTTCCGTTACGTTGGGCTTTCTCGCTTTGGCCGCGTTCCGTTTCCCGAACGCTTTGGGGCGCATGATCGAGGGCTTTCGGGATTTGGGGACGTCGGCGGCGTATTACTTTTGCGAGATGTTCCGTATCCCTCACGGGATAACCCCCACGGTGAACAGTTACCCGCAAATCCCGTTCTTTGATTTCCCCGCCGCCGGCATTCCCGCCGTCCCGCTCCCCGACACCTACGACGGCTTTAAAAGCAAATGGGCGTCGTATTGGGCGGCATGGGCAAGCCCGAAAAACCTGTCCGGCTATCTTGCCTTTATCGTCCGGCTCATAGCCAACACCGCGCGGGCCGCCGTGCTTTTGATCCCTTTTATCCTGTCGGCATATATTCTGTTCAAGCGCGGCATGAAACGCGGGAACAACGATTACAACAAGGACACGCGGCCGTTGCGCCGGTTCAAGAAACTACTGGATAAAACCTATCGCCCTGTACGGCGGTTTGTATCTAACTTCCTTTCTTTCGTCCGCAAGCATAAGGCGTATTATAAACTGTGGCTTGCGATATGGCTTTTCAATTTCAACCTGTTGACAATCGGCGTCGAGTTCATAGCCTTTTATTTATACTTCTCGGCCTCGTTCGACGCGGCAAATATCTACCGCCAAATCTATAAACTTTTCCTCGATTTGTCCGTCCCGCTCGGCTTCATACCCGTGTGGGCGTGGATTGCGGCGGGCGCGGGGCTTTTCCTGCATGTCCGGCAAAAGATAGCGTATGCGAGATTGCGGCATTTTGAAATGCGGAACAGGGGCTTTATCAACGCGCGGCCTATCGTTGTCATGGATTGCGGGACAATGGGCAAAAGGAAAACGACCATGATAACCGATATGGCGTTAAGTCAAGAGGCGATGTTTCGGGACAAGGCCTTTGAGAAAATCCTTGAAAACGATTTGAAATTCCCGAACTTCCCGTGGATCAATTTAGAGAACGACATCAAGCGGGCTATGGCGCGGCACGAGGTTTATAGCCTCGCTACAATCAAGACCTATATACAACGCTACCGCGCGTACTTCGCGGCGTCCCTTATAGACAAGCCCACGTTTAAGAGCGTCCGCCGCCACGCTAAAAAGCGGTACGGGTACGCATACGGCAATATGATTTATGATTACGACTATCAACGGTACGGGCTGACGTATGACGAAAAGTTAAAGGTCGTGGGCGTGTGGGAAGTCATCGAGATTTACGCCCAACTGTATTTCATCTATATCATTCAGTCCTCGCTGATTATGTCGAACTATTCAATCCGCACGGACAGCCTCTTTTCCGATACAGGCAATTTTCCCCTGTGGGACACGGGCTTTTTCAAGCGGGACAGCCGTTTGATAGACAGTTACTCCCGCCACGCCACATATTGGATTTTGACGCTCTGCGGCTCGGCAAGCGGGTCGTCGAGGACAATATCAACAAGGACGCGTTCGAGTTCGGCGTGGTGAATATAACCGAAGTCGGGAAAGAGCGCGGCAACAACCTCGAATTGAAAGAAATGATGAAAAAGGCGACGGGCGCGAACCAGAAAAACGACCTGTTCAACGCGTGGCTGAAAATGGTGCGGCATTCGGCGACCGTGGACAATTTCCCGTTCGTCAAGGTCTTTACCGACGAGCAACGCCCGTCCTCGTGGGGCGCGGACGCCCGCGACTTGTGCGAGGTCGTGCATATCCGCGACTGCTCGGACACGGGGCTTGCAATGCCGTTTTTCGCCCTCGGCGAACTGCTGTATTCGTGGGTGTTCGGGCGTTTCGTCACTTTATACAGGGACTTCCGTTATGCGCGGGGCGACAACACGCTTTTCATGTATATTGCAAAGGGCGCGGCGGCGTGGCTTCACCGGTACTATACGCGGATTTACAATCAATTTTCGTTCACGGTTTTAGACGTGCGTATCGAGGACGGCGTTCTTGACGGGAAATACGATGAAAACAAATATTATCTAATGAGCAAAAAGATATACGGCAAGCGGTTTTCAACGGACTGCTTCTCGGATTTTTTTAAGGGGAAAGCGTTGCGCTCGCCGATCGGCCTTGACGACTTGCGGGAGTATCGGACGGAAAAGGCGGCGTTTGCGGAATTGGCGGGGCAGAACAGTTATTTTATCAACGACCTTATCAATATGGAAAGGAGCGGTCAAGATGGACGGGAATAGCGTCCGTGCGGGTGCCTGCCTGACGGGCGGTCATGGCTGGGAGCATGGCAATACGGAGTACCGGAGCGTCGCGCCGACAAAGCATTGCAGGCGCAGGGGCGGCAGTCGGGCGGGTAACGGGCAAGCGTCCCGTTTGCGGCGGGACGCTTGCCCGATAAGGTCAGTCCATATCGTGAATGGCGTATGGATACGAGGTCAGTTTTCTTTCGTTGATGATTGGAAAGGCGTAGGAATACAGCCATTTCCAAATGCGTTTGTGTTCGTTCATTGCGGCCGCGTTGCTTTTTATATTGTCGCTGTGGGCGGCGGCATAGTAAATTTCGGCAAAGGCCGTAAGTTTCGTAGCGAGGTCTATGATAGTCGTATGGCCTATATGGTTTTTGTTCGGGCGGTTGATATATTCGCGCAAAGCGGATATTATACCGTTTACTTGGTTTTTAAGGGCTTTGAAACTCCGCGCGGCTCATCTTGATGTTCAGCAATTTGGCGGCCTCGGCTTTGAGCGAGCGGACGTATTCGTCTTGGCGTATCATGATTTGCTCGGCGAGTTTCTTTTTCTCGTCAATGCTCTTGGTGTGGCGAATGACGATGTTCCCGACGCCCGTTTGGAACTCCCGCGCGAGGCCGTTCATGCAGACGAGGCGCACGACGACGAATTTCATGGACAGGCCGCCGCTCCCGTCGAACGTGTTGCGCAGGTAGGAAAAGGATTGGTATTGTTCGCCCTCGATTTCGGCGTCGGCGTGCCGCATGAGCAAAAAGCCCGTGGAACTGTCGGCGGCGTTCTTGCTCCCGCGCCCTATGCCGCCCGTTTCGTAATCGGCATACCCGCCGTCTTTGAGCGTTTCGGCAACGGTGAAAGCGTCGCGGTGCAGAATGGGCTTGTATTGGGTGGTGACAATGCCCAAATCCTCGCCCGTGTCGGAACGCAGGTTGACGCGGTAGCGGCTCAGCGTCCTGCCCTCGAACGGCCCGCCGCCGACCCGCACGGCGCGCTGTTCGATGCCGAAGTCCAGCCCCGCGCTTTTGAGCGCGTCCCCGTAGTTGCCCGCGCCGCGCAGGTCAACGCCGGTCCCGTCGAACGGCGAGAAGCGGCGCATGACGGAAGCGAGGGTTTTAGCCCTGATTTCGTCGTTGCTGTCGTACTGTTTGGAAAGGTTGTTGTCCATGGTGTTGCTCCTTTTGTGCGCCCTCAAAAAATTTTCGGTTGCCGCTCGACTGGGATTGCCGTTGAGCCGCGCCCGCGAGAGGGACGCCTCGTGGCCGAAAAACATAATGCCGGACGGAGCCTCAGTCAAGCGGTTTTAGGGGGAACGTGGAATAAACGCGACGGGCAACCCTGACGGGCGCTTT
>JAISFM010000282.1 GCA_031263605.1 Clostridiales bacterium
GTGAAGGGCAGGGCGTGAAAGATCGGAAACCGGAAAAAGATATGAAAGGCCGATACGACACTGATTATTCGATATTTAATAAATGAAAGGGTACCACAGAGGGTCGATATACCCGATGCAGATATAAGTAACCGCTTTAAAACAGTGGTTAACCGAAAACTATAAAAGGATAGGATATGAAAGAACAAGATATGGCCATGAAAGGACAAGACATAAACATGAAAGGGCAATCGGCGAAAACGGTGAAAGGCCGACAACCAAAAACGATGAAAGAACAACCGCCGAAAACGGCGAAAGGGCAAAAACCGAAAACGGGGGCGGCGCGGCTGCTCCAATTGGCGGGCGGGCAAAAGCCGCTGATCGTAACGTCGATGGCGTTGGCCGTGCTGTCCGCCGTCGCGGCGTTCGTGCCGTTTTTGGCGGTCTTTTACGTCGTGCGCGAGGCACTCGCGCATATCAGGGATCTGAGCGCGGCCGATACGGGGCTGATGACGGCGTGGGGCGCGGTTGCGCTGGGCGGCGTCGCGGCCAACGTCCTCGTGTACTTCGCCGCGCTGATGTGCTCGCATTTGGCGGCGTTCAGGACGCAGTACAGTTTGAAAAAGAAATACATGCGGCATTTGAGCGACATGCCGCTCGGGTTCCATACGGTCACGCCCAGCGGCAAAATCCGTAAAATCGTGGACGAGAACATCGAGCGGCTGGAAGGGTTCGTGGCGCACTCGATCCCCGATTTGGCCGCGTCGATCGCCGCGCCGATCGTCATGGTGGCCTCGCTGTTCGCGTTCGACTACCGGTTCGGCTTGGCCGCGCTCTTGCCGATTCTGATCGTGCTCGTCTTTCAAAGCGGGTACATGGGGACAAAGAACGCGAAGAGGCTGATGGCGCAGTGGCAGAACGCTATGGAGGACATGAACGCGGGGGCGGTCGAGTACGTGCGCGGCATATCGGTGGTGAAGGCTTTCAACCAAACGATCTTCTCTTTCCGCAAATTTCGGGAAAAGATCAAAGCGTTCACGAGTTTGTCCCTGCACTACACGCTGAATTGGAAGACCGTCTACGCGGTTTTCCAAGTGATTATCAACAACATTTACTTGTTTATCGTGCCGGTCGGCATATTGATCGGGAACGCGGCCGGCGCAATCGGGCCGGAGTACAACGCGTTCGCGCTGTCGTTCCTGTTCTATTTGATCCTCGCGCCGTCGCTCGGGGCGCTTTTGCTGAAAGTCATGTACGTTTCCCGAAGCGGCCAAATCGTGTCGGACGGCATCGAGCGCATGGACAAAATCCTCGCCGTAAAGCCCCTGCCCGACGCGGCCGCGCCGAAAAAGCCGGGGAATTACACGGTGGAGTTCGACGACGTGTGTTTTTCCTATGACGCGGACGGCGCGGAGACGCTGAAAAACGTGTCGTTCGCCGCGCCGCAGGGCAAAATCACCGCGCTTGTGGGCGCGTCGGGCAGCGGCAAAAGCACGATCGCGCATTTGATCCCGCGCTTTTGGGACGTCGCGTCGGGCGGCATAAAAATCGGCGGGGTGGACGTCCGGGACGTCGCGCAGGGCGATTTGATGGACACGGTGGGGTTTGTGTTCCAAGACGTGTTCCTGTTCAAGGAGAGCGTGTTCGACAACATCGCCGAGGGGCGGCCGGGCGTTTCGCGCGAGCGGGCCGTCGAGGCGGCGAAGGCGGCGCAGTGCCATAACTTCATCGAGAAACTGCCCAACGGCTACGACACGGTGATCGGCGGGGACGGCGTGCATTTGTCGGGCGGCGAGCGGCAGAGGCTCGTGCTGGCGCGCGCGATTGTAAAGGACGCGCCGATCATCGTATTGGACGAGGCGACGGCGTTCGCCGACCCCGAGAACGAGCGGCTGATACAGTCCGCGCTGGAAAAACTGATCAAGGGCAAAACGGTCGTGGTCATCGCGCACAGACTGTCCACGGTGAGGAACGCCGACCAAATCGTCGTCGTGGACGGCGGCGAAATCGTTCAGAAGGGCACGCACGCCGAACTGCTGGCGGGCGGCGGGCGGTACGCCGCGATGTGGGACAGTTACACGGCCGCGCTGGATTGGAGGATCGAGGGAGGAGAGGGAAGAGGGAAGATGTAAGATGGAAGATGGTCGGTCGGGGGGAAAGGGAATTAAGAATTGAGAATTGAAAATTGAAAAGTGTCGGATGCTTACGCAAATCGGGGCTTTTATTATGCTGTATGTTTCTTGCCCGCCGACCGGCCTGCGCCGGCGGAAATTCGACAATAACTTTTCAACTTTCAACTTCTCTTACCTCTTACCTCTTACCTCTTACCTCTTACCTCTTACCTTTTACCTTTTACCTCTATCTATCTATCCCCTTTCCGCCCCGTCCAAAAGGTTGTTGAAAGTTTTTGGAAAGGGGGCGCGGGGGAAAACTTTTTTTCAAAAAAGTTTCCCCCCGCCCAACGCGCAATAGTACCCCGCCCAACGCGCCCCCCGCCCAACGCGCAATACTACTCCCGACCGACACTAACCACTAATCACTATTCCCTATTCCCTACTCAACAAAAAAAAGGAGACAACGACACAAGATGTTTAATTTAGGAAAAGCAATCGGCAAAAAATTCGGCTTGTCGGAGCAGGGCGGGCGCGACTTGAACAAGGCTATTTGGGCGTGCGTGCTGACGAGTTTGGTGCTGTACGTGCCGTTTCTGGTCTTTATACGGATCGTCGAGATCGTGATAAAGCCGATGATTGACGGCGGCGAGCCGGAATGGGGAAAGGCGTGGATATGGTTCGGCGTGGGGCTGGCCGCGTGCGTCGTATACTTTTTCGTCTACGGCTTCGAGTACATGCGCACCTACGGCGCGTCGTATTCCGAATCCGAAAAGGCGCGCTGCGGCGTCGCCGAAAAGGTGCGCAAACTGCCGATGTCCTTCTTTATGCGCCGCGACCTGTCCGAGGTCACGACGCACATGATGTCGGACTGCACGAACATAGAGCAGGTCCTCAGCCACGTCCTGCCGCAACTGATCGGCGCGTTGATAGTGATGCCCGTCGTCCTTATCGCCCTCGCCGTCTTTAATTGGGCGATGGCGTTGGCGGTGTTCTGCACCCTGCCCGTGTCCATAGCGATCGTCGTACTTTCCCGCCGCTATCAGGCCAAACACGCGAACCGGCTGCGCGCGGCGCAGTTGGCCGTTTCCGCCGATACGCAGGAATATATCGACGGGATCAAGGTGATCAAGGCTTTCGGGACGCGCGGCGCGAAATTCAAAAAGTTGGACGACAGTTTAAAGAACATGAGCCGGGCGCAAATGCGCATGGAATTGGGCGTGGGCGTCCTGATCACGGGCGCGACTATGCTGCTGCAAGCGGGCTTCGGAATCACGGTGTTCGTCGGGACGGCGTTGCTCACGGGCGGGGGCGGCGCGCTCGATTTCGCGGTGTTCCTGACCTTCCTTCTCATCTCGTCGCGGATATACGGGCCGGTCGCGGGCAGCCTTGCCCTGACGGCGGAGTTGTTCTATTTCGCCGCGGCCACGAAGCGTATGCGGACGCTGAACGAAGAGCCGGTGATGGGCGGGGAAACGCCCGAAATCGGCGGGTACGGCATCGAGTTCGAGGGCGTGACGTTCGCCTACAACGAGGCCGAGGTCATAAAAGGCGTGACCTGCGCCCTGCCGCAGAACGCGGTCACCGCGCTTGTCGGGCCGTCGGGCAGCGGCAAAAGCACGATGGCGTACTTGATCGCGCGGTTTTACGACCCGCAAAAGGGGGCGGTCAAAATCGGCGGCGTGGATATAAGGTCGGTTGACCCCGAGCATTTGATGTCCTATATTTCGTTCGTTTTTCAGGACGTGGTACTGTTCAACGACACGGTGATGAACAACATCCGCATCGGGAAAAACGGCGCGACGGACGAGGAGGTCGTCGCGGCGGCGAAGGCGGCCCGCTGCGACGAGTTTATCCGGAAACTGCCCGACGGCTACGGCGCGGTGATCGGCGAGAACGGCTGCACCCTGTCGGGCGGCGAACGCCAAAGGATTTCGATCGCCCGCGCCCTGTTAAAGGCCGCGCCCATCGTCCTGCTCGACGAGGCGACCGCATCCCTCGACCCCGAAAACGAAACCCTCGTCCAGTCGGCCATCGCCAAACTCATCGACGGCAGGACGGTGGCGGTCATCGCGCACCGGTTAAAGACCGTCGCGGGCGCGGATCAAATCCTCGTTCTCGACGGCGGCGGCATCGCCGAGCGCGGCACGCACGCCGAGTTGATGGGCGCGGGCGGCCTGTACGCCAAGATGTTCGCCGCGCAGGCCGAAAGCGCGGGCTGGCAAATAGGCGGGTAATGAAGGGAAGATGTAAGATGGAAGAGGGAAGATGGAAGATGGTCGGTCGGGGGATATTATTGCGCCGGGGGAAACTTTTTGAAATCGGGGGATATTATTGGGCGGGGAGAACTTTTTGAAAAAAGTTTTCCCCGCACCCCTTTCAAAAACTTTCAACATATATATGTACGCGCGCGCGAAGTTAGGAAGTAGGAAGGACGAAGCGCGGTCGGGTTTCGTCGGGCGGGGCGGGTCGGCGGGTAAGAAACATAAAGCAACCCAAAGCCCCTTTTTGCGTCAGCATCCGAACCTATTACCTATTACCTATTACCTATTACCTAATCTTTTACCTCTTACCTCTTATCTAACATGTTCTTTCCTATTGACCGCAATTTAAAAATCGTGTATAATTAAGGATAAGGAAATTCCAGAACAAAGAGGTGCGTCGGAATGAAAAAGGTTATCGACAACAAATTTTTTATCTTGGGCTATCGCGTCGCGGCGTTTATTATTATAACGTTCGGGCTTTTGACCACCGTCGGGGCGTTCAACGGGCGGGTTAGTTTTTACATGCTGTTCGCCTATACGATTCAATCGAATATCCTCGTTTTGATTTTCTTTGCCGTGCTGATCGCTAAAACCGCCGTCGGGATAGCGCGGCGCGACGAAGTTCAAAACAAAAATTACGGCTTTTATCCCGTCGTCGCCTTTGCCATTGCCGTCGCGATATTTATTACGATGCTGATTTTTTGGTCGATACTCGTCCCGCTTTGGGGCGGCAAAAATTTAATGACCTTTTCCAATTTAGGCGTGCATTTGTTTTGCCCCCTGCTCATGATAATCGACCGCGTTTTGTTCTATAAATTGGGGGCGATGACGGTGTTCCAGCCCCTCTCCGTTTTAGTTTTCCCCTATATCTATATCATTCAGTCGTTCTCGCTCGGGCTTTCCCGCGCTTTCTATTTCGAGCCGATGGGCATACAGTCCTATTACATATATCCTTTTTTGGATTTCGACGCGCACGGCTATTGGGTATTATTGTATATTTTCGGCTTGACCGTGTTCTTTTTGGGGCTTTGCTACGCCGTCTATTTTGCGGCGCGGCGGTTAACAAGAAATGCAAATGCAAGTAGGAAGTAGGAAGGACGAAGGACGAAGTGCGGTCGGGGTTTCGTTAGGCGGGCGGGTCGGCGGGCAAGAAACATAGGAGATTGACAATTTACAATTGACAATTTACAAATTTCGGTTGGGGTTTCGTCAGGCGGGCGGGTCGGCGGGTAAGAAACGCAAAGCATAATAAATGTAATTCTTTGCGTCAGCATCCGACACTTCGTCCTTATTTATTTCATTCCCACTTTGCAAAAAGTTTTGTTTCTTGATAAACTTCCTCGTCATCGACGGTTTGTTTGTCGGGCAAAGTATCGCTGTCGAAATCCCATTCGTTTACGCATTCCCCTTCCTTATACCAACCGATAAACGTATATCCATCTCTTGCGGGGCTTTCGGGAATTGTTTCTATCCGCTCCCCGTAGGCTACGTTGTCAATCCAATAAACCCCGTAATTATCCGCATCCGCATAGTTATAATAATACGTTACATTAGCGGGCCTTAAATCATTATATAAACGCTCCAATAAAAAGTAAATATCGGCACATATGTAACAATAACGCCCCCCTCCAAGTTCCCAGTTAATTTTCAAAATATTCGTAGGTGCGTACTTAATGATACAAATTTCTTTTAGATTTAGACAATCCGTAAAAATATTCTTAACAACATGATAATCTTCATATAGAAAAACTTTCTCTAATGCGTCGCTTTTCCATTGACCCACCGTGTCAAAGAGGTACTTTTGACTATCCATAAGGCGTGTGACTTTAACGCCGCCGACTTCTTTTGGGACAATCAATACTTTTTGTTTCGCCCCCTCTTCGGTCAATCCCGTTATTTCGGCAAATTTGCCGCCCATTCCTTTAATGTCGTAAATCCTATACCTAAAAAAGCCTACTTCCCCTTTTTTGTTGTTCGAACAGCCGCTTAAAAAACAAAACACGGCTATCGCCGTCGCCGCTAAAACGATTGTTTTCATTATTCCCGATTTCATTTTCATAATTGAATATATCCTTTACAGTGACATACCGTGTATATAACATATCACGATATCGGGAATATGTCAACCGTATAACTAATGACTATTGATAAATGATAAATGATAAATTTCGGATAAGGTTTGTTTATAACGATATTGTCTGCGGGCAAGAAACATACAGCATACCCAAAGTTTCTTTTTCGACAGGTCAACAATTTATCATTTATCATTAGTCATTAGTCATTAAAAAAGCATTCCGCAATTTATCATTAAAAAACTTTTTCATACCCCGCTCGGAAAACGGCGAAAAAACAGTTGACAGGGACTTGGAATTGTGATAGAATAGACAAACTGCCCCTCGGGCAGGGTGTTTTTTGCGCTCTTTTTCGGGCGGGGAACGCGCGGCATAGTGTATCGGAGGAGTATCCACAATGGCGACACAAAAAATAAGGATCAAACTCAAAGCCTACGACCATGACCTCATCGACCAATCGGCCAAAAGGATTATCGAGGCCGCTACCCGGACGGGCAGCCAAGTGTCCGGCCCCATACCCTTGCCGACCGACCGCGAGATCGTCACGATCCTGCGCTCGCCCCATAAATACAAGGACAGCCGCGAGCAGTTCGAAATGAGGACGCACAAGCGTTTGATCGACATCTATAACCCGTCGGCCAAAACCGTGGACAGCCTTATGAAATTGGACCTGCCCGCCGGAATCGACATCAAAATCAAGTTGTAAAGAGCGGAAGAGGACGCGGAGAGTACGACCATGAAGGAAATTATAGGCAAAAAATTAGGCATGACGCAGGTCTTCGACCCCAAAGGGGCGATGATACCGGTCACCGTCGTCGAGGCGGGGCCTTGTACTATTTTGCAGAAAAAGACCGTCGAGCGGGACGGCTACGAGGCCGTAGTCACCGCCTATTCGGATTGCCGCGAAAGCCTTTTGAACGAACCGAAAAAGGGTACGCTGAAAAAGGGGAACTGCCCGCCTAAACGCCATATTAAGGAATTGAGCGTCGCCGACTTTGCCGCCGCCGAGGTGGGCAAGGAAATCAAGTGCGACATATTCTCGGCGGGCGACGCGGTGGACGTAAGCGGCTTGACGCGCGGCCGCGGCTTTACGGGGACCATTCAGCGTTGGAACCAGCACCGCTTAAAGGAAACGCACGGCGTGGGGCCCGTCCACCGCGAGGTCGGCTCGATGGGCTCCAACAGCACCCCCAGCCGCGTTTTAAAATGCAAGCGTATGCCCGGCCAATACGGCCACGAGAACGTCACTATTCAGAACCTCGAAATCGTCAAGGTGGACGCGGCGCGCAACGTGCTGCTGATAAAGGGCGGTATTCCCGGGCCGAAAGGCAGCCTGATCAGGGTGAGGACCTCGGTGAAAGCGGGCAAATAGGCCGGAATCGGCTTTCACCTATTAAGGGCCCGCCCTTATCGGAAGCCGGGCCCGGACAATCGGAGATAGAGATAATGCCAAACGTCAAGGTTTACAAACAAACGGGAGAGGACGCCGGAACGCTGCTTTTGAGCGACGCGGTTTTCGGCGCGGCGTACAACGGGCCGCTGATCCACTCCGTCGTCGTGTCCCAGCGCAATAACGCGCGGCAGGGCACGGTGAGCGCGCTTACCCGCGCCGAGGTGCGCGGCGGCGGCAAAAAACCGTGGCGGCAAAAGCACACGGGGCGCGCGCGCCAAGGCTCGACCCGCTCGCCGCAGTGGACGGGCGGCGGCATAATCTTCGCCAAAAAGCCCCGCGACTTCTCGACCAAGGTCAATAAGACCGCCAAACGGCAGGCGTTAAAGAGCGCGCTGTCCGCAAAGGTCACCGCGAGCGAGTTCATTGTTTTAGAGGATTTGAAATTGGCGGCCCCGAAAACGAAAGAGGTTTTCGCGGTCTTGAACAATTTAAAGTTGGACAAGTCGGTCCTGTTGGTCTTGCCCGCGCCCGACGCGGAAATTTTGCGGGCGGCGCGGAACCTGCAAAACGTGGAGGTCACGTTCGCCGATTTGATCAACGTGTACGACCTCGTGGCCAACGACAAATGCTTGATTACCAAGGACGCGGTCAAAAAAATAGAGGAGGCTTATTCCTGATTATGAACGCTTACGACATCATTCTGAAACCGCATTTGACGGAAAAGGCCTACGACGGTTTCGCCGCTAAAAAATACGTGTTCAAGGTTCACCGCGACGCGGACAAGACGATGATCAAAAAGGCCGTGGAGGAGATTTTCAAGGTCAAAGTCAAGTCGGTCAACACCGTCAATGTACGCGGCAAGTTCAAAACGCAAGGCCGCACTTCGGGCTACACGCCGGACTTTAAAAAGGCGGTCGTGCAGTTGACGGCGGAGAGCGCGGCTATAAGGGAATTCGAGGGACTGTCTTAAATATGTAAGATGGAAGATGTAAGATGTAAGAAGGATTGTCGCGCGTTTCTCGCGCGGGAGCGTTTAGCGGGCGCAACAACTCTATCCGACCATCTTCCCACTTGCATCTTCCATCGCCTTTCATCTTCCATCGCTCGTCTTCCCTCTTACATCTGACATCGTCTTTACGGGAGCAAAGAAATAACATGGCTTTAAAGAGATTAAAACCCAGAACGGCCGGAACGCGGTGGATGAGCGTGCCTTCTTTCGAGGAGATCACGTCCGACAAGCCCGTGCGGTCGTTGGTGAAAAGTAAAAATAAAAGCGGCGGCAGGAACAACACCGGCCGCTTGACCGTGCGCCATATCGGCGGCGGCAACCGCCAAAAATACCGCTTGATCGACTTCAAGCGCGACAAGGACGGCATTCCCGCGCGGGTCGCCACGGTCGAATACGACCCGAACCGCACCGCCTATATCGCGCTCCTGAACTACGCGGACGGCGAGAAACGTTATATTTTAGCCCCCGTCGGGCTTCGGGTGGGCGACACCCTTATGAGCGGCGAGGGCGCGGACATCAAGGCCGGCAACGCGCTGCCCTTGACCGCTATCCCCGTCGGCACGATGCTGCACAACATCGAACTGCAACCCAAACGCGGGGCGCAGATGGCGCGCAGCGCGGGCATGACCGCCCAGTTGATGGCCAAAGAGGGCAAATACGCGACGCTGAAACTGCCCAGCGGCGAAATGAGAATGGTGCCGGTCGCCTGCAAAGCGACGGTGGGGCAGGTCGGGAACCTCGAACACGAAATCGTGTCTTTGGGACAGGCGGGGCGCAAGCGGCACATGGGCATACGCCCGACGGTGCGCGGCTACGTTATGAACCCGGTAGACCACCCGCACGGCGGCGGCGAGGGCAAATCCCCGGTCGGCCGCAGTTCGCCGTCCACGCCGTGGGGCAAGAAGGCTCGCGGCAATAAAACGCGCAGAAAGAAAAACCCGAGCGACCGGTTCATAGTCAAGAGAATCAATTAACAATGCACATTTACAATGCACAATGCACAATTGCGGTTTGAGCGCAAAATCACAAATCCGAAATTTTGCATTCTGCATTGATTAAACGGAGTTTAATACAATGTCGAGAAGCGTTAAAAAAGGCCCTTACGCGGCCGAGCATTTGATGAAAAAGATCCGCGCGTTGAACGCCGCCGGCCAAAAAAGGGTCGTCAAGACTTGGTCGCGCGCGTCCACGGTTTTCCCGGAGTTCGTCGGGCATACGATCGCCGTCCACGACGGCAAGAAGCATATCCCCGTGTACTGCACGGAGGACATGGTCGGTTGCAAGTTGGGCGAGTTCGCCCCGACGCGCACGTTCAAAGGGCATAGCGGGAACAAAAAAGCCGACGGCGGCAAATGAGTTTGACGGCGGGTACGCGCCGCGAATTTTCCATGGGCGAGCGGCCTGCCACGTTCCCGTCGGAAAAGCCCCGTTTTCGCCGTTTCGTTCCGCGCCCGCGCCGTCGGGAACGCCGCGCATAATAACGGCTTAACGCAAGGGCGATAAAACGCCCGCGCGCGACGGTTTAATACGGGGCGACAGGGCAACAGAAAAAGCCGCAACGGTTTACTATAAAGGCAACGCATTAAGGAAGTGGTAAAATAAATGGCAACGAGAATGAAGGAAAAAACCGAACGGCGCCTCGCCGAAAAGGATGTGCGCCCGGTCGCCCACGCCCGCCATATCCGCATGTCCGCGACGAAAGCGCGGGCGACGCTGGACTTGATCCGCGGCCAAAAGTACACGGCGGCGGTGGCCATTTTGGAGCATACGCCCACCGCCGCGAGCGAGGTCGTCATAAAGGCGGTCAACAGCGCGGCGGCCAACGCGGAGATGAAAAACTACGCCAAGAACGAGTTGTTCGTCGCCGAGGCGTACGCCGACGAGGGGCCGACCCTAAAGCGCATGATGGCGCGGGGCAAGGGCAGTTCCAACCGCATAGACAAACGCACGTGTCACATTACCGTTATTATGGACAGCATTTAACGGCGCTTACTTGCCCGCGTCTGCGCCGTTAAACAGCCGACAGTCATACAAGCATAAAAGTTTTTGGGCCCCTGGCTGTGGAAAGCACTTTTTTCAAAAAGGGTTTTCCGTAAAAACAAAAAACGACATACACAACGAAACCTCAACAAGAATGCAAGAAAGTTTTTGGGAAAAGCGCGAAAAAAACTTTTTTCAAAAAGGGTTTTTCGCAAACAAAAAGCAACTTGAAACTCTAAACGAGGTATAAAGGAAAGGACATGGGACAAAAGGTTAATCCGCACGGATTGAGAATCGGAGTGATTGCCGGTTGGGACGCCCAATGGTATGCCGGCAAAAAGGATTTTGGCAGGCTGCTGTTGGAAGACGATCAGATCCGTAAATTCATCAAAAAGAAGTACTACGCCAACGCGATCAGCAAGGTCACGATCAAGCGTTCGGGCGAGAACGTCGTCGTCAACGTGTACACGGCGCGCCCCGGCATGATGATCGGCGTCAAGGGCGCGGGCGTCGAACTTTTGAAAAAAGAGATCGCCGCGCTTGCGCCGGGCAAAAGGGTCGTCGTCAACATCGACGAGGTAAAACGCCCCGATCTGGACGCGGTGCTGTGCGCCGAGGCCGTCGCGGCGCAACTCGAAAAGCGCGCGTCTTTCCGCCGCACGATGAAACAGGCCATGTCCCGCACGATGCGGGCGGGCGCGAAGGGCGTCAAAATTATGGCGGGCGGCCGCTTGGACGGCGCGGAAATCGCGCGCAGCGAGCATTACCACGAGGGCTCTATCCCCTTGCAGACGCTCCGCGCCGACGTCGATTTCGGCCGCGCGACGGCTTTCACGCAGTTCGGCACGATCGGCATCAAGGTGTGGATTTACAAGGGCGAGATCATCGGGCGGAAAAACCTCAACCCCGACGCGGCGGCGGGCGCGGCCGAGAGCGTGTGAGCGCGGGACCGATCAAAGGGCAATCTTGACGGGCCGATAAAACGAACTGAAACCGATAGTTTTCTTTTTTGGTCGGGCAATTTTTTTGACGGGCGGCCGGCGGCGGGCTTTCTAAAATGTCCGAATATAGGAGTTATTATGGCTTTAATGCCGAAAAGAGTAAAGCGGCGCAAGCAACAGCGCGGCAGAATGACCGGAAGGGCCCACAAGGGCAACAAAATCGCATACGGCGAGTTCGCTTTGGTGGCGACCGAATGCGGCTGGGTCAAGAGCAACGAAATCGAAGCGGCGCGCGTCGCCATGACGCGCTATATCAAGAGGGGCGGGCAGGTCTGGATCGATATTTTCCCGCACAAGCCCGTGACGAAAAAGCCCGCCGAGACCCGCATGGGCTCCGGCAAAGGCTCGCCCGAATACTGGGTGGCCGTCGTCAAGCCCGACCGCGTGCTGTTCGAGATGTCGGGAATCCCCGAGGCCACCGCGAAAGAGGCCCTGCGCCTTGCGGGGCATAAATTGTCGGTGACGACCAAATTCATGACCAAAGCGGATTACGCCGCTACGGAGGCGAAAACGCCCGCCGCGAAAGAAAATGAAAAGGAGGCTGCGGCCGAATGAAAGCGAAACAAGCCCACGATATGACGACCGACGAATTGACGGCGCGCCTTGGCGAACTCAAAAAGGAACTGTTCAGCCTGCGGTTTTCCCACGCGACCGACAACCTGCCCAACGCCAATTTGCTGGTGACGTGCAGGCGCGACATCGCGCGGGTCAAAACCGTGTTGCGGGAGAGGGAGATTGCGGGAGGCAAAAAGTAATATGGAACAGACAGTCGTAAGAAACGAACGTAAAACCAGAATCGGCGTGGTGGTCAGCGACAAGATGGACAAGACCGTCGTAGTGGCGGTGGAAAACCGCGCCAAGCACCCGCTCTACGGCAAGACGATCACCAAGACCGCCAAATTCAAGGCGCACGACGAAAAAAACGAGTGCGGCGTGGGCGACAAGGTGGAAATCGCCGAAACCCGCAAACTCTCGCGCGATAAGTATTTTCGGCTCGTGCGTATTATAGAGAAAGCGAAATAACGGCGGATACGCGGCGCAATGCCGCCGCGCGGGCGGCCTGACCGCAAATTTAAAAGGACGACGCAGGGCCGCGTTTGCCGAAACGCAAAAGGGCGCGCGCGGTCGGCCGCCGCCGCTCGCCGGCGTATGCGCCCTCCGGCGCAGGAGTAAAGAAAAAAATGGTACAACCGCAAACATATTTAAAGATAGCCGACAACACCGGCGCGAAGGAAATCATGTGTATCCGCGTGTTGGGCGGCTCGTTCCGCTATTCGGGGAACATCGGCGACGTGATCGTCGCGTCGGTGAAGTCCGCCGTGCCCGGCGGGGTCGTCAAAAAGGGCGACGTCGTGAAGGCCGTCATCGTGCGGACGCACAAAGGCATTATCCGCCCCGACGGGAGTTCGATTAAATTCGACGACAACGCGGCGGTGATTATCGACAAGGATAAACAGCCGCGCGGCACCCGCATTTTTGGGCCCGTCGCCCGGGAGTTGCGCGATAAGGACTATATGAAAATTATTTCGCTCGCGCCCGAAGTGCTGTAAAAAAGATAAAAGGTAAGAGGTAAAAGGTAAAAGATTGTCGGTTGAATCCGTTTCGACTTCGATACAATCCGAGCCGATACTTTTATTAAAAAGATAAAAGATAAAAGGTAAAAGATTGTCGGTTGGATTTATTTCAACCTCGATACAATCCGAAGCCGATACTTTTTTAAAAGCGGAAATAAGGCAATCGAACGCTAATCAATATCGCTAATCAATATAAGGATTTAACGGACATGAATAAAATGCATGTGAAAAAGGGCGACACCGTGAAAGTCATCGCGGGCGGCGCGAATAAAAAAAAGACGGGCAAGGTATTAGAGGTTT
>JAISFM010000073.1 GCA_031263605.1 Clostridiales bacterium
ACCCCGCGCTGCAAAAGGACAGGGACGTTTTAGGCTTTGACGGCGGCGAATACATTTTGATGCGGATACGGCCGAACGCCAAAGCCTATCGGCTGCACGCGTGGCTCGCCTTGGGGGAGGATGGCGTATTCGGCAATACGCCGATGGCGGTGTTTTTGTTCGCGCCGATCGGCGTTCTGTTTATGTTGTTCGACTATTTCTTGGTCGGCAGCGGCGTCGGGTTTTGGGTAGGCCTTGCCGCCGCCGCGGCGGGCGTTGCCGGCCATGTCGTTTGGGGCGCGTTCAACGCGAGTCATTATAAAAGATACGAAATCATCGTGACGAACGAGCGGATTATCGAATTGGTCAAATCCAAAACGGCGGTCAACGCGGCGGGCGAAAAAGTAAGGAATGCGAACGGCGGGATCCGCAAGGGCGACATGCGGTACAGGCCGAGCCTCGGATCGCTGAAAACGATGGAAATCTATCAAAACTTTTTTGCGAAACTTTCCGGGACCTACTGCCTTAAATGTTTCGGGAACGCGGAAAACATTTGGATTCGGTATATCGCAAAAGAGGAAGCGGACACGGTTATCAGGATACACAAGTCGCGCGGCAAAAAGTTGGCGAAAACGGCGGCGGATTCCTATAAAAAGGTTTACGGCGAGGAACTTCCGGCGGGCCGGGAGTAAGGCAAAGGGAACGCAAGGAGGCATACGGTGATTTATTCAAGCGCGGAAACGGAAAAGAAGGCGGCTTTGCGGGTCGCCGAACTGATGGTCGCGGCGGCGCGGACCGCGCCCAAGGCTTGCGGCGTGGACGTTATCGAAACCGTGATTCTGGACGGCGCGGACAAGGGCAAACTGACCGCCGCGATGCGGGTTTGCAAAATGGGCGCGCGCTCGGAGTTTTTTGCCCGCGACGCGGCGTTGGTTGACAAATGCCCTTGCATCGTTTTGATCGGGGGCGGCGCGGCCCCGCGAGCCTTGGACTGCGGGCTTTGCGGCGTCAAGGATTGCGCGGCGGCGGTTCAATCCGGCGTCGCTTGCGCGATGGCGGTCAACGATTTGGGCATAGCGGTCGGCTCGGCGGCGTCGGTGGCGATGGACTGCCGTATCGACAACCGGATTTTGTTCACGGCCGGCATGGCGGCTTTGGGCATGAAATGCTTTTCGGACAAGGTAAAGATTTGTTTCGGGATCGGCCTGTCGGTTTCGGGCAAAAATATTTTCTTCGACCGCCCGCCGATTTCCTGTCCGTGAGTGAAGAATCGCAACCGCAGAAAATTGAGAATTGAGAATTGAGAATTGAAAATTGAAAAGTTTCGGATGCCGACGCAAGAAATAACTTTTATTATGCTGTATGTTTCTTGCCCGCCGACCGGTTCGCTTTACGGAAACTCCAACCTTAACTTTTCAACTTTCAACTTCCCGCCGATTTCCTGTCATTCTCTCCGTGAGTGAAGAATCGCAACCGCAGAAAATTGAGAACTGAAAATTGAAAATTGAAAAGTTTCGGATGCCGGCGCGAGAAATAACTTTTATTATGCCGTATATTTCTTGTTCGCCGACCGGTTCGCCTTACGGAAACTCCAACCTTAACTTTTCAACTTTCAACTTTCAACTTCCCGCCGTTCAAAAACAGTTGACAAACCTATACTATATATTGTATAGTATTATATAGACGGGCGTGAGGGCTTGTTTTTATTCGGACATGCAAGCCCTAAAACGCCCCGCATTTATATATTCTTTATCTTACAGGAGGGTCTATGGACCGAATTTTCTACGACGTGACGGCCGCCGCCGTTTTGCTGTGCGGCCTCGCGCTGCTGTTTTACGCGCCGCGCCTGTACGCGTGGCTGTTCGCCGCCACGCGGCAGGAAAAACTCGTTGCCGTGAAAAACCGCAAACTCGCGATTGTCATTCCCGCGCGCAACGAAATCAAGGCGATCCCGCTGCTGCTCGACAGTATCGGACGCCAAACCTACCCGCGCGCGGACTTTGACTTTTTCGTGATCGTCAAGGACCCCGCCGACCCCGTGATCGCGTTGGCCGAGGCGGCGGGCGGCACGGCGTACGCCCTCGCGGCGCAAACCTGCAAGGGCGACGCGCTGGACTATTGCCTGAAAAGGATATTGGCGGACAAGCCCGGCGCATACGACGGCTTTATGATCGTGGACGCGGACTGCGTGCTGGACGATCGGTGCATGGAGGAGATGAACAACGCGTTGGAGTCGGGGCGCGACATCGTCCAAGCCAAAAAAATCGTCAAAAATTATTATTACGACAAAAAGAAAACGTGGTCGCTGTCGGGCGGCTGCAACGGGGTCATCTGGACGATCATCGACGAACTGGGCAACCGGTTCAAGTCCGACCGCAACATCACCAACATGACGATCGGCACGGGGATCATGCTGTCGGGCGCGCTCGTCAAAAAATTGGGCGGCTGGCCGTACCGCGCGACGCTGACCGAGGACATCGAATTGATGTACGACTGCGTCATCCACGACTATACGACGTTTTACTATTCCCACGCGCAAATCTACGTCGAGGAGGCGGTCAAACACTCGTCCACGAACAAGCGGCGCAACCGCTGGCTGAACGGGATCATAAATTCCCTGCGCCTTTACCGCCGCAAATTGTGGGGCTTGCCCAAAACGAAGCGCAATCTGGCCAACATGTACTATTCGGTGGCGTTGGAGCCGGCATTCGTCTATGTCGGCGGCCTCGCGGCCTACGCGCTGTTCTCGGCGGTGTACGCCTTGAAAACGCTGATTTTCCACGGCGACAAGTTGTGGTTTACGTATCTGATCTTTTCGCTGTCCGCGCTCGGCGTGATGTACCTGTCGTTTTTCGTCATGACGGCGTGGTGCCTTTGGGTGGACCGCAAATACTACAAGGCGATTTCTTTTTGGAAGCGGCTGGCGATCGCCTTCGTCCACCCGCTGTTCTACGCGGAGTACGTTTGGATCATAGGCAAGCACCTTTTAATCCGCAAGCCCGCCGCGTGGAAGGTCATCGAGCGCGCGAACTTTTCCGAACGGGTCGCGGAGCGGCCGGCGGGGGACAAATAACCGTGAAAGGGCAGGCGGCCGCGCCCTTGTATAATCCGTTCTTTCACGCGACAATGGGAGTGCAGAAACAGCGTTGATACCGGGAGTGTACAAACGGCGTTGCTACGGGGTCATTGCGAGGAGCGCGTAGCGCGACGCGGCAATCTCTACAAAACACGAAACGTGTCTTTTTATATTAGAGATTGCTTCGTCGTGCTATTCGTACACTCCCGTCGCGTCTTAATTTTCGCAACAAGTCTGATAGGAGGCCTATACTATGTCCGTAATGTCGGGCCGGCGCGAACTGCTGGCCAAAATAGAGGAATGCGAGCGGGCGGGGCGGTTTCACGAGCACAACAACCCGCCGGACCTGTCGGTCAGTTTGCCGGTGGACGGGCGTTACCGTTACCTGAAAAAGGGCTTTCGCCAACGCGCGGCGGAGTTTTTCCGCAACCTGTTTATCGTCCGCCCGTTCACGCTTTATCTCAACAAAATTTTCTTCCGCACAAAGGTTTACGGGCGCGGGAACCTGAAAAATTTGAAGTCCGCGGTCGCCGTGCTGAACCACGTCAACATATTCGATTGTCTGGCGGCCAAGCACGCCCTGCGGGGGCGGCGCGTGTTCATCACCGCCGCGCCGTTCAACAACCGCCGCGATTTTTTGGGGCGCATGATGCGGGCGGGGGGCATGGCGCCGTTCGGCGGGACGTGGGACGCGCAAAAGAATTTTCAACGCTTTTTCGCCGACCGCATGAAGCGCGGGCATATCGGCCTTTTTTATCCCGAACAGGCGATGTGGTGGTGCTATGAAAAGCCGCGCCCCTACTTGGACGGCGCGTTCCATTACGCCGCGCGTTACAACGCGCCGATCCTGCCGATGTTCATCGCGTTCACGCTCCGCAAGAAACTCGACAAAGAGGGCTTGCCGCGCCGCCGCTTTCACTTTTTCATTCTGCCGCCGATTTGCCCCGACCCCGGCAAAGCCGTGCGCGAGAACGCCGCCTTTTTAAAGGCGGCGGCGTTCGAGGCGTGCAAGGAGAAGTACGAGGCGTTTTACGGGCGGGAACTGGAATACTTGAACGAGAGGGGAGAGGGGAGAGGGAATAGTGGATAGATAAAAGATTAGGTAAGAGGTAAGAGGTAAGAGGTAAGAGGTAAGAGGTTCGGATAAAGGACATTGCGCGCTATCCTGTTATTCTGAACGGAGTGAAGGATCCCAACCGCATTGTGCCCAAAGTCCTGCCATTATTGCGCCCAAAGTCCTGTCATGATTTAAGCGAAGTCGAGAAATCTCCCACAATATCTTTTACCTCTTACCTCTTACCTCTTACCTCCTATCTTTTAGAAAAAAATATGGTTCTGTATTTATTCATCATCGGTTTCAGCATGGCGGCCGTGTTTGCGGCCAACGGCGTTTACGCCGCAATTGCGGGCGCGTCGGTTTGGGCGGTTTTCGGCATGGTGTGGGGCGACGCCCTCGCGCTGTTTTTATTGGACGCTTTATTCGCGACGGCCATTCATTTCGCCCTGCCGAAAAAATGGTTCGATCCGTACCGCAAAATCTACCGCGCCGGCAAGCGCGAGCGGCGTTTTTACAACGCCCTGCGCATTGTCCGATGGAAGGATAAAATTCCCGAAACGGGCAAATTGATCGGTCAATTCGACAAAACGAAAGTAGCGGGTCTCGAAGCGGATTACCTTTTCCTATTCCTGCGCGAAACCTGTTACGCGGAAATCATACACTATGCGATGCTGCTCTTGCCGAGCCTGATCGTCCCGCTCTGCCACGCGTTGATTTTTTCGGGGTCGTCGTTCCGACTCTATGTTTGGACGCTTGCGCTCCCGTGCGCGTTTGTCAATTTCGCCCTGCAAATCCCGCCGATTTTCGTCCAACGTTTCAACCGCCCGCGCCTCTTGCGC
>JAISFM010000332.1 GCA_031263605.1 Clostridiales bacterium
CGCAAAAAGGGGCTTTTATTATGCTTTATGTTTCATGCCCGCCGACAGGCTTGCTCAGGCGAAACCGACCGACCTTCCTACTTCGTCCCTCTTACTTCCTACTTGCAATCCTACTTGCAATATTGCCCGCCGACAGGCTTGCTCAGGCGAAACCCGACCGTCCTTCCTACTTCGTCCTTCCTACTTCCTACTTGCAATCCTACTTGCAATATTAATTTTTAAGGGTTTCGGTTTCTTTTTTCTTTCCCCTCAAATACTTTCTGTACAAATCGGGGCGGTTTTTGCGCGTCAATTCCACACGGCGTTCATGCCGCCATTCCGCGATGCGCGCGTGGTTGCCGGATAAAAGGGTTTCGGGAACCTCTATGCCGCGAAAGTTTTGCGGGCGCGTGTATTGCGGGTATTCCAAAAGATTGCCCTCGAAACTCTCGCAGGACAGCGAGCCCGCGTTCCCCAACACGCCCGGCACGAGGCGGGCGACGCAATCGGCCAACGCCAGCGCGGGCAACTCGCCGCCCGTCAATATATAGTCGCCGATCGAGATTTCCTCATCGATACAAAGATCGATCGCGCGGCGGTCCGCGCCCTCGTAATGCCCGCACAGAATGACCAGACGATCCAACGCCGCCAACTCGCGCGCCTTGCGCTGGTCTAATAAACGGCCGCAGGGCGACATATAAATCCGTCGGGCGTCATGATTGGGATCGACGGCCTCGATACAGTCGCAAATCGGCTGCGGGGCCATCAGCATTCCGTCCCCGCCGCCGAATGTGTAATCGTCGCACCGCCCGTGCTTGTCCGCCGTGTAGTCGCGGATATTGACCGCGCGAATATCCAGCGCGCCCGCCTCGATCCCCCGCCCGACCACGCTGTGGCAAAGGCCGGAAACCATTTCGGGGAACAATGTTAAAATATCAATCCGCATACAATTCATTCGTCTTCATAAACCGCCACCTCCGAAAGGGCGGCGGCGTTTACGGCTATCGTTTTTGCCGACGGGTCGATTTGCGCGTTCAATTTCTTTAAATAGGGAAACCGCAGGGTTTTCGCGCCCGTCACCGTGTAAACATCCGCCGCGCCGTATGCGTCGATCGCCGCGACCATCCCGTAATCCCGTCCCGTTTCGTCGAGCAATCGGCAGCCGATCAAATCGCTGTGCAAATACTCGCCCTTTTTTAACCGCAAAACCGAACGGGGCACGGCTATCGATTTGTCGCGGAACATTTCCGCCGCCTCGCAACTGTCCGCGCCCTCTAAACGCAAATAGGCGAACTCCCCGCGAACCGAAACGCTTTTCACGTTCACGGCCGAAAGATTGCCCTCCAAATAAACGGATTGCAATTTGTCAAGGTACTCCCCCGCAAGCGAAATTTTGGCTTTGACCTCGCCGCGAAGCCCTTGCGGTTTTAGGATTTTGCCGATTATAATTTTTTCGTCCGCGCTCTTGTTTGTTGGTTTTTTGGTTTTTTGTTGCGAGAGAAGCCTTTTTGAAAAAAGTTTTTCTCGCGCTCTTTCCCAAAAACTTTCAACAAATATAATTCGACCGTTTGAATTTAAAGCGGAAAGTCGCGGCAATCGACGTTGTCGCGAAACCTCATGAACAAGGCAAGGGGAAAAACGCGACGGCAAAAGGCGCGCGACATGAATGTAAAGCGGAAAGCCGCGGCGCGGGAAAATTAAACCGTAACGGCGCGGACGCGCGGCAAGACAAAGCGCGTGAAATTTTTCGAGGGGAACGCAGCAAACCTACGCGACCCGAGAAAAATTTTGCGCAACGCGGTATTTGCGCCGCGTATGCGGCGTTACAGTTCAATTTTTTCTTTAAATTCAACGGATAGGCGTTTTCCGTCCCGCGACGACGCCGCGCGCACGACGGAGCGGATCGCCTTGGCGGTCTTGCCCTGCTTGCCGATGACCTTGCCCATGTCCTCTTTGTCGAGCGTGACCGTGATTTCGGTGTCCGAGACGGTCACTTCCGTCCCGCCCGTCACCGCAAATTGTTCCACAATATATTTTGCTACCTCTACGGCTGCCATTTAAATTGCTCCTTTCATCGTTTCCTGCAAAAAGTCGGTTGTTCGTTCAACGGACATTTTCTCATGCCGCCCGTCGAATAACAAGAAAACAGTCCTGTTTCAAGCGGAAACATCGGACAGCGTTCATTTCTTCGCTTCTTTCTTTTTCGGCGTTTTCGCCGGCGCGCGGACGGCGGGTTCGGGCATCGCGCCCGCTTTGATTAGGATCGCTTTGACGGTGTCCGTCGGGATCGCGCCCTTGGCAAGCCACGTTTTGGCCTTTTCCGCGTCGATTTTCGTTTCGCCCGTGTTCCCCTTTGGGTTGTACAAGCCCAAAAGATCGAGATAGTCGCTGTCGCGCGGCTTGCGCGAATCCGTTACGATCACGCGGTAAATCGGCGTATGAATATCGCCCAGCCTTGTCAGTCTGATTTTGACCATGGTTTAATGTTTCTCCTTTAAATATCTTTTTTATAATGCTCGTCGCTTCACAGTAGGCAATTTGCAATTTACAATTGACAAATTAAGGATTGAGTAGTTTGCGCAACCACCCCGCCGCCTGCGGCGGCACCCCTCCGTAGGAGGGGAATTTTTATAAGGACAGGACAGTTCACAGTCCACAGTCCACAGTTAAGGATAAAGTACTTTGCGCAACCACCCCGCCGCCTATGGCGGCACCCCTCCGTGGGAGGGGAGTTTTTATAAGGTGGGGGATCTCTCCGCTCCGCTCACTTCGTTCGCTTCGGTCGAGATGACAGAAGTCGGCGCGCGTTTCTCTGTTTACCGTGTCGGGCGTTCTTCTGTTTGCCGCGTTGCGCGTTCTTCTGTTTGCCGCGTCGGGCGTTCCTCTGTTTGCCGCGTCGGGCGTTCCTCCGCCTTGTTGAAAGTTTTTGGAAAGGGGGCGCGGGGGAAAGCCTTTTTTCAAAAAGGTTTTCCCCCGCTCATCCTTTACCTATTTACCTAATCCTTTACCTATTACCTAAATCTCCGTCCGCCCATGCCAGGGAAGCCCTTGCCGCCGCGCATCCGTTTCATCATGTCTTTGGTCTGCTCGAATTGGTTCAACAGGCGGTTCACGTCTTGGACCTGCGTGCCGCTGCCCGCCGCTATGCGCCGCCGCTGGCTCGCTTTGATGATTTCAGGGCGCGACCGCTCGCGGCGTGTCATCGATTGGATAATCGCTTTCATGCGCGAGAGTTGCCGCTCGTCTATGTCGCCGTCGCCGATTTTCAACTTGCTCGCGCCCGGCACCATGGACAGCAGTTCGCCGATGTTGCCCATCTTTTTGAGGGACTCGAATTGCGCGAGATAGTCCTCCAACGTGAAACTGTTCTCGCGGAGTTTCTTTTCCAGCCGCTGCATGTCGGCCTCCGACACCGCGCTCTCCGCCTTTTCAATCAGCGTCAGCACATCGCCCATGCCCAAAATGCGCTTGGCGATCCGGTCGGGGTGGAACGGTTCAAGGTCGCCCAATTTTTCGCCGATACCGCAGAATTTGACCGGCTTCCCCGTCACCGAACGCACTGACAACGCCGCGCCCCCCCTCGTGTCGCCGTCCAATTTGGACAGGATCACGCCCGTAATGTCCAATCTTTTATTGAACGCGTCGGCCGCCGTCAGCGCGTCCTGCCCCGCCATCGCGTCCACCGTCAGGAGGATTTCCTTGGGGCGGACGGCGCGTTTGATCTCGTCCAACTCCGCCATCAATTCGTCGTCGATGTGCAAACGCCCCGCCGTGTCGATGACCACCGTGTCGTAGCCCAACCGCTCCGCCTCTTTGACGGCGGCGGCGGCAGTCTTGACGGGCTTGTCCGTCCCGCGCTCGAATACGTCGGCCTGCGCGTTCTTGCCCACGATCTGCAATTGCTTTATGGCGGCGGGGCGGTAAATGTCGCACGCGACGAGCAGCGGTTTCTTGCCCTGCTTTTTCAATAAGGCCGCGAGTTTGCCGCACATCGTGGTCTTGCCCGCGCCCTGCAAGCCGCACATCATGATGACGGTGGGCGGCTTGTCCGCGACTTCCAATTTGGCGTTCGCGCCGCCCATCAGCGTCACGAGTTCCTCGTGCACAAGTTTGACGACTTGCTGCCCGGGCGTCAAACTTTCCAAAATTTCCGTGCCGACCGCGCGCTCGCCGACCCTGTTGATAAAGTCCTTGACGACCAGAAAATTGACGTCGGCCTCCAACAGCGCGACGCGAACCTCCCGCATCGCCTGTTTGATTTCGAGTTCGGTCAATTTGCCTTTGCCGGTCAATTTGGCAAAGATATGATTGAGTTTTTCGGACAAGCCGGAAAATAATGCCATAAGAGTTGAATAATCGGGTTCGAGCCGATAGGTAGAATACAATATATTATATATGAAATTTCGGTTGCAGTCAAACGTTTCGTTAGGGAATTGACAATCGGCAATTTACAATTGACAAATTCCGGTCGGGATTCCGTCATGCGGGCTTGCCGATAGGAAAGAAACATAAAGCATAATAAAGGTTTCTTTTTGCGCAAGCATCCGAACCTATTACCTATTACCTAATCTTTTATATTTTATCTCTTACCTATTACCTATCGGTAATCGTTTAAATACCCCGCTTCGACCGCCAACGCCGTTTTGCCCGTTACTTTGTAGTGAACCGCGGGGTTGCCGCCACGCAATTCGACGTCGAGGGACGCCCCATCGGGCAAGGGCAGGCCCGACAAAGACAGCCTTTCCCCAGTACTTACGGGAAGGGGGCGAATGAATATCTTGTTCTCGAAACGGTCGTATTCTATGCCGAAAATATGCTCTATGACCAACAGAATGCAATGCGCCGCCGTCCAAGCGTA
>JAISFM010000082.1 GCA_031263605.1 Clostridiales bacterium
ACTATTTTCGGTAAAAAAGCAATTAAAATTCTGAGAGCGCACAAACCGCAAGGTAAAAATATTTTCGAATTATTTTTGAGAGCAAAATCATGTGAAAGCGCAGTTCGTAGCACCGCTACAAACGAGCATTTCACGGGGTTTTGCGCCAAAAAGAACCGAAAAGATTTTTAGACGCCATCGGCGTCGCCCTTGCGGTTGTACACTCCCTATGATAAAACAAATCGGCGGCCGCCGGACGCGTTGACTATGCGCCCGACGGTATGCGCTTTAGCGCGCGGGGCGTTCCCGTAACAAAAAGCCTAGGCTTTTTGTTTTTTTCCGAAAGTGGAACTTTCGGAAAAAAGAGGACGTTGAGGGAAATAAAACGGACACGCAAAATTCCCCCGACCGACACCGACCGCCGACTACTCACCCAAGCCCCCGACCGGCACTATGCCCTTGAATAATGTCCGACCGACACTAACCACTGACCACTGGCCACCGACCGCCGACTAACCGTCGGCCGCTAAGCCGCCGACACGCGGCAAGGAGAAAAGCGCGATGCTGCTTAAACTGCAAAATATTGGCAAGATTTACGATTCCAACAACATTCTGACCATTGGCGTCCGGAATGTCAGTTTGCAATTCGATTTGAACGAATTTGTGATTATCGAGGGCGAATCGGGCGCGGGGAAAAGCACGCTGCTGAATATTATCGGCGCGAACGATACCTATGAGGAAGGCGAACTGTATTTTAACGGCGCGGAAACCTCGCACTATTCCGCGTCCGAATGGGAAAGGTATCGGGAGCGGAATATCTCGACGGTCTTTCAGGACTTCAACATCATCGAAAGTCTGACGGTTTTGGAGAACGTGGAGTTGGCGTTGTTCCGTATCGACGACGTAAAGGAGCGGAAGCGGGTTGCAAGGGAACTGCTCGCGAAGGTCGGCTTGACCGCGCAAACAAAGCAACGGGGCAGCGAACTGTCGGGCGGCGAAAAGCAGAGGACCGTGATAGCGCGGGCTTTGGCCAAAAATTCGCCGATCATTCTGGCGGACGAGCCGACGGGCAATCTGGACGTAAAAAATTCCGAGGAGATAGCGAAACTCTTAAAAGATGTGTCCAAGGACAAACTGGTCGTCGTGGTGACGCACAACGCCGCGTTCTTTACGCCGTACGCGACGCGGCGGGTGAAACTGTACGACGGCAAGGTCTCGGAGGACACGACGATCGAAAAGCCCGCGCCGGCGGCGGCGGGAGCGGGGGAGCGGGAAGCCCCCGCCGATAAAAAGCGGGATTTGAAAAACGCGGCGCGGCTGGGAATCCTCAACTATAAGAGCCGCCCGCGCTTTACGGCGATGGTGAGTTTCGCCCTGCTGATCTGCGCGGTCACGCTGTTCATCGTGCTGGACGTGTTCGGGCAGTCGCTGATCAAGCCGCTGAAAACGACGCTGGACAAGGTAGGGATCGCGGGCAAGGTCATCGTCTCCAACGCGGGCGGGACGATCGCGGAGGGCGCGTTGAACGAAATTTCCTCGGCGGCCGGCGCGGGCTATACGCTCGCGGACAGGGAATTGTCCGAATTTGAAATCGCCGTCCCCAAAACGGGCGGTATGCTGCGGGCGTATACGGTGACCTGCGTGTACGCGCCGTACAGGTACGCGCCCGAAGCGTCGGAGGCGGTGCTGGTGATGCCCGTGTCCGCGTCGCGGGACGAGGCCGCGCTGAAAAGCGTGTTTCTGAACGCGGGCGTAGGGGTCGAATCGGTCAAAACGGAAAAGTCGCTGACCGCCGACGGGGTTTATCTGTACCTCGGGTACGACGCTCTGACGGATAACGGGATTAAGATACGGGCGATCAACAGCGCGATGCGGCTGGGCGAGGACGACGCGACGGTCTATACCTTTGAAATAGGCGAGGGGTTAGAGGCGGGGCAGGTCAATTTGATCAACTCGAACTATTGGGACGTAAAGAACAAGGCCGTCGTGTTCGGCGTGAACGCGGACAAAGCGTATTCGGTGCGCGACAACAACGGGACGAGCGACAAAACGGGCGGGGTCGTCGTGCAGATGAACGCGGAGGACTACGCCGCCGTTTTTACGGCGGGGGCGCGCCCCGTCAACCAGTCGTGCCTGTACTTCCCGTCGGACGCGGAGGCGCGCGCCGCGATTGAGAAACTGCCCGACGGCTATATCGGGATGCTGTCCGCGAGCAAAATTTACGTGAGCGGCGCGGGGGACGCGTTCACGGCGAACGTGTTATGGTATCTGGCCATGATAGCGGGCTGTATCTGTTTCGCCGTGCTGATCAACGTGATTTTTATACGCAGCATCCGGATTTACAACACGGATTTCGCGGTGTACCGCACGCTGGGCATATCGCGGAAAATCTCCGCGCGGTCGCTGTACATGCAGATGGCGTTGGTCTTTTTGCCGACCCTCGTGCTGTTGCCCGTCGTTTCGCTGATCGCGGCGGTCATACCGGGGAGCGCGATGGCGTTTATCGGCGGCGGCAGTTATGTGTTTATCGAACTCGCGCTGCTGTTCATCATCGAATTTGTCGCGTTCGGCTTTAACAAGAGCATCAGGGGGCAGTCCGTCCGCAAGGTTTTAAGGAGAGGCTTGAAATGATCAAAGTAGAAAACATCGACAAAACGTTCAACCCGAAAGCGCGCAGCCGCAACAGGGTGCTGCGGGATGTGTCGTTTGAACTGCCCGACAAGGGGCTTGTGGCGATTTTCGGGAAATCGGGCAGCGGCAAGACGACGCTCCTCAACATCATGGGCGGGCTGGACAAACCGGACGGCGGCGCGGTTTATATCGGCGGGGAGAGCCTGCGGGGGCGTACCGACCGGGTGCGCAACGCGCGGACGGGCTATATTTTCCAAAACTATTATTTGGAAAAGGACTATACGATCGCCGAAATCCTGCGCAACCAAATGATTATCGCGGGGTTCGAGGACGAGGCCGAAATTCGGGAAAGGACGCGCGCCGCGCTCGAATTGGTCGATATGGAGCGGTACCGGAACAAGCAGGCGAACGCGCTTTCGGGCGGGCAGCAGCAGCGGGTCGCCATCGCGCGGGCGATTATAAAGGGCTCGGACGTGATATTCGCGGACGAGCCGACGGGCAACCTCGACGCGCAGAACACCGTCAAGGTGATGGATATTTTAAAGGAAATATCCAAGCGGCAACTGGTCGTGCTGGTCACGCACGAAACGTCGCTGATCGAGAAATACGCCGACGGCATGATCGAAATCGTGGACGGCGAAATCCGGCGCGGCGGCGGGTTGAGTCTTGTCGTGGGCGCGGAAAAAGAAATGGGCGCGAAAACCGCCGCGCAAACCGAAAAAAAACCGGAAACCGAAAAACAACCCGCAACCGAAAAACAACCGGAAACACTCCCGCCCGAACAATCCGAAAACGCGCGGGGGCAAAACCCGCCCCAACCCCAACCCCGACCCGCGCGGCCGGCGTTCGCCAAGAGCGGCGCGCGGAAAAACGGCAGGCTGTTCACGTTCAAAAGCGTACTGAAACTGTCGCGTTCGGGCGGCGGGGAGCGGCTGTATTCGACGGCGTACATATTCAAGCGGATTTTCATGGCGGCCATGGCTATCGCGCTGTGCTTTTTCACGTTTTTCGCGTTCGAGGCCCTGAACGCCGACACGGAGAACAAGGCCGTCGGGGGCGACAGCGTTTACGTGGATCTCAACGCGTATTCCGATTTGCGGAAAATAGACGAAGCCCTGTACGGGAACATCGATTTTTTTGAAACGCGGATGCGGTCGGGCGATTTTTCGTACAACAACATCGCTTCGCTGTCGGGAATCGAGGCGAATTACACGCCGAAAGCGGTCAACCCGGGCGACGCGCTCGAAATTTTGTACGGCAACGCGCCCGAGGCGGGCAGGGTCGCGCTTTCCCGCGCGTTGGCGGACGAATTGAAGGGCAAACTGCCCTTAAAGGAACTGCGGAACGACAGGTCGCTTTTGCTGATGCTTTTCGACCGGGATTTCCGCGTGAGCGGCATCGCGGAGGGGGAGAACCCCGTCGTTTATATGAACAAGGCCGACTATGTGAACTTTTTGAACGTGTACTCGGCGGTGTCCTTTATGGACAGGAACGAGGTATTTTTCCCCGAGCGGTACGCCGCCTCCCAGTTCACCGCCGAAATACGCGAGGCGGACGCGGCTATGCGGCTGAACCCGAACCAAACGGTGATTGAAATCAACCGCAATTCGCTGTACAAGATGATGCCGGACGCGTCGCAGGCGGATTCGCGGGTCAACGCCGCCAACGAGACGCTGGCAAAGGCGGCGACGGCTATTTATATCGCGGACAGCAAGCCGATGTACGTCAAGCAGTTCAAGGTCACCCGTTCGGCGATGACGACGGACATTATCGTTTACGCCGCCGCCGAGGCTTTGAACAATATTTTCGCCTATCTGTCGCCGAATTTGGACGCGCTGTCCTCGGGCGGGCGGGCGGACGGCGGCGGGCATTACTTCGAGATCAACACCGAGGGCGGCGGGCAACTCGCGGATTTTCGGGCGAAGTTGGACGAGCGCGGAATCGGCGGCGTGGATATCCTGTCGCTGTACGCCGCGGACGGCGCGGACGCGGCGCGGGAAGCGGCGCGGAATTTGGGCGTGTTCGCGGCCGTCATCGCCCTGCTGTTTTTGATTTACTACTTTATCGAAAAGTCGGGCGGAATCAAGACCGCCGGGGAATACGGCGTATTCCGCGCGATCGGCGTGAACAGGGGCAACCTGCTGTTCAAGGAGGCCGTTACGGCGTGCATGGGCAATATAACGGGCTATTTCGCGGTCTTTTTGATAACGGCGGTCCTGATGAGCGTCCGTTACGCGATTATGAGCGCGGCGTTCGGGACGTTCCTTGCGTTGACGGCGGGCATATTCGCCGCGTCCGCGCTGCTGATGGTTGGCATTTCCGTACTGCCGTACCTGTTCGTGCTGTACCGCACGCCCGCGCAGATATTGGCGAAGTACGATGTGTAACGCAACGGACATTTTTCTTTAAGTAAGCCCGTCACGGATTGCCCGTCAAAAGAAAATAGTCCGACCAAAAAAGAAAAATCGGACGGAGTATAGGCGCGTGGGCAAAACGTTGGCGTTCTGAACGAAGTCGGGAAATAACAAGCGCGGGCGCGAAACGTTGGCATTCTGTGTGACAGGGAATAGGGAATAGTGGATAGGGAATAGTGTCGGTCGCGCGTTGCTCGCGCGTGAGGACATTGCGCAAAACGCTGTCATTTCGACCGGAGCGAATGAAATGAGCGGAGCGGAGAAATCTCCGACAATTTAAAGATGTGGGAGATTTCTCGACTACGCTCGAAATGACATAATAAGGCGCAATCGGAATGACGTTTTATGCGGTCGGCGCGTCATTGCGAGGAGCGAACGAAGTGAGTGACGCGGCAATCTCTACCATAAGCCGAAACGCCGCG
>JAISFM010000100.1 GCA_031263605.1 Clostridiales bacterium
ATAAAGGACAGCGAGTCGAGGCTGACCGCCTTGATCTCGGTTTCCGCCGTTATCCCGTCCTCCGTCAAGGCGCAGCATTCCCGTATAATCTGCATGATCCTGTCTTTCACCGCAAGCCCTCCTTTTAAGTTCATACCCGTTTCCTCGCGGTTTTCCCGCTCGCCGTCCGTTCGAGGTCGGCGACGACCTCTATCCTGCTCGGCCGCATAAACGCGGGAAGCGTTTTCCTCGCGGTTTCGGCGACCTCTCGGACGGTCGCGTTCCCTACGACCTTGACGCAAACCCTCCGCCCCGTCAGCGCGTCCGGCTCCGCGTAGCACAGCGCCTTTTCTATCCGGCCGTCCGACAGCAGCGCGCCCTCTACCTCCTCCGGATAGATGTTCATGCCGCTCCGGATAATCATGTTGTCCGCGCGACCGACGATATGAAAATACCCGTCCTCATCTTTATACGCTATATCGCCAGTGTCCAGCCAACCGTCTTTTATTTTGCTTTCCGTCAATTCGGGCCGCCCTAAATACCCGCGCATCACGCCCGCCGATTTGACCCACAGCCGCCCTTGCGCGCCGTTTGCCGCTTTCTCTCCGCCATTATCCAAAATCCGCATTTGCACGCCGTCGATCGGGACGCCGACCGAGCCGGGTTTAGAGCGGAATTTGTCGGGCGGCAGGCACGACACGCGCGGAGAGGCTTCCGTAAGCCCGTAAACCGAGTAAATATCCGTATCGGGGAATGCGCCGGCTATCGCTATCGCCGTTTCCTTGGGCAGCCGCTCCCCCGACACAGCCATATGCTTCAACGGAAGTTTGCCGCCTTCCCGAATGCTCCGGCACAGCAAATTCAGGAGCGTGGGCGTGGCGCAAAACACCGTTATCTTGTGTTCGGCCATGTAAGAGGCAAGCCGCCGCGGGCTGAAACTTTCATTGTATAAATGCACCGTCAGCCCTTTGTACAGCGAGACGAAAAACTCGCCCGTCAGCACCGCCGCGTGCGACAGCGGGCGCGCGATCAGAATGCTGTCGCCCGCCTTTATTTGAAAATACTTCCCTATCGCCGATATGTTCGAGATCACGTTTTCATGGCTCAGCATCACGCCTTTCGGCTTGCCCGAACTGCCCGACGTGAACATGATAAGGGCTATGTCGGGGTCGGGCGGCATGTCCCGCTTTGCAAAGATCTCCGCGCGGATACGTTCGCAGTATGCCGCGCCGTACTCGGGGTTCAGCGGCACGGCGGCCCGTCCGCCGGCAAGCGCGCGCAAAAGCCCCACGGCGTTTTGCAGACGGTCGGGGTTATCCTCTACGGCGACAGTACATTTGTCCGATATATGTTCGCCGCGCTCGGCAAGGCCTATGAGTTCGGCGTATGCCAAACTTTCGCCGCCGCATACAAGCGCGGTTTTCCCGCCGTATCCGGCCATTCTCTCTTTTAAGAATTTCCACAGGTTCATACGTATTTCTTCACCAATCCCACAAGGTCTTGCAGGGTTGCGATTGCGGACGGGTCGAGGTCGCCGTCGTCGAACGTTATGCCGAACTCGTCCTCCAACCCCACGATCACCGCCGTAAGGCTCAAACTGTCCAATCCCGCGTCTTCCTTTAACCGCGCGGTTCCGTCTATGCCTTCGCCGAGCGGCGACTCTGCCGCCACGCATTTCATTACCCTTTCCGCTATATCCTTATTCACAGCCTCGCTCCTCCTTTTACAATTTGGGATAATTCCTTTTCCTTGCCCAATATCCCGTTAAGTTTCGTCTGCGCCTGTCCTGCGTCGAAGCGTTTGCGTAAAACCGATGCTCCCAACCAAACATAAAACCCGTTCAGTTCCGCGCAAAGGCTTTCCACGAGCCGCGCCTGTTCGCACCCGTCGCCGAGCGCCGCCCGGAACCAATCCGCAAGCCTCCGCCGCGTTATTTTCCACACCCCGACCGCGTCGCGCAACGCCGTTGGATCCGCGCCGTCCGGCAACGGAAAGCCGCGGTGTTCCGCGCGGGCGATTTGACAGAATTGCTTTTCCCTGTCCGCTATTGCCGCCGCCGCATTCACGCAATCCGTTTTACTTCTCGCGTAAATAAGCGTTTTGCCGCCGTACACTTCGGCCAGTTTCCCCTTTCCCATGCTCCCCTTGCTTAACGGGTAGTTGTTCAGGTACCCGTAACCGCCCCTTACAGGTTCGGCAAGCCATATATAATGGTCGCTCCGCCACGGCTTTAACGCTATGCCCTTAAAAAATCCCGCGTTTACTTCGGTTAAGGCAAGCGAGCCGGCCGCCATCGCCGCGTCTATGCCATCGAAGTCCAACTCCGTGGCGGCGGAATGCGTAACCGCGCCGTAACTCTCGGCTACGGCCATCACGCGCGGGATTTCGCCGTAACTCTCGAACCGCGCGCCGCCGAAGATAAAATCCGTTAGAATCTTTATCGGCGGCAGATACGTCCTGTTAAACAAAATCCCCGCGCCGATCCCTTGCTCCCCGCACCAGCCGAGGAAATAATTCTCGACGCACGATATGCTCGAAACATTCGATATGAGTTCTTTATTCCTCATCGCCCGCCTCGCCGCAGTCGCAGTCGCACCGTTTCAACTGCCGTAGCCGGTTCGTATCAAATACACGTTCCAAAAACGGCATATCCCAAACGTATTCCCTGCCGCCGTTTTCGGGGTCGATGACAAGATTGATGCCCGACGGCTCTTTCAACCAAAAGTCCGACGACGGAAATAATTGGTTCGTCTGCCATATGGCATACTCGCATTGCTTGCGCAAACCGTGTTTATCCGCGAAATGCCAAAACCGTTTGATGTTTATTATTTTCAGCATTTTGAAAATATCCACGTACTTGTACAATTCTATGTCTTTCAGCCGTTTCACCATACTGTAAACCACGGCTTCCTTGTACAGGTGCAGACACAAATACATCAGCGTATATTCCGTATCCAACGCCCGCAGGCCGTTTTTTGAAATGACGGCGTTGCATAAGAATGTTTCCGTTAGACTGTCCGCGTCCGTCGGCAGCCAATCTAATGAAAAGTTTATATCCACCTCTACAAAAGGCGCGAGCGGGTCGTCGTTAAGCCTTACGAACGGCGCGGTTTCGCCCCTGTTCATGCGTCGCTTTACAATCTCCAAACGGTCGAACGGCTTTATTTGCCCGTCGCGGTACAGCCCCTGCACATAGCCGAGCGATTTCAAAATATCCGAGATCTTGCCAATGTCTTTGGGCAATGCCAATATGTCCACATCGTTGCTGCAACGCTCGCCCGCTCCGTATATCTCGCCCGCCAACACAACGCCTTTCAAAAACGCGTGGGGTATCTTATTCGCTTCCAGCCGCGCCGACAGTTCTTTCGCCGCCCCGATAAGGCTTCCCTGTTTATGCGCCTGATACGCTTTCTGTATGCGGACGTGCCGTTTAACCTGCGCGGGGGCTTCCGGCATGGCAAGCAGTTTATCCGCTAAATACCCCGTCACGCGGTGAAAATCACTAAAACCGAGGAAAGCGTACCAATCGGTCACGGCTTCGTCGAGCGTTCCCGTATCTATGAGTTCCAATACCGCTTCCGCGCCGCCATGTTTGCGTCCCGAACCGCAATTCGGGGCTATGCCCGCATCGCCGTTATTGTCATTCGGATAGTTCGACATAATCATGCCGCTTCCTCCTTTTTCTCAAACAACGCCCCGAGTACCGCGCGGATTATCCCGAACGGTTTGCCCGCGTCGCCCACCGTGTCTAACGTCGCGAACCCGTAACCCTTGCTCATCGCCAAGAAATTGGCCGCCGTTTTCTTCAACTGCCCCTCGTCCAAATGCCGCCTGCATTCCTCCGGCCGCGCTTTGATTCTTTGTATCGCAAGCCCCGGCGGGACGTAGGCAAGAAATACCGCGTCCGGCTTTACAAGGCTCTCGGCCGCCTCGAAAAACCACCGCTCCCTGTCGTACCCCCGCGCAAGCATGTTCGCCAGACTCGTATATATGTACCTGTCGCAGACGACGGTTTTGCCCGCCTTCAACGCCGGCTCGATCTCCTCGAACCCGTGCTGTATCCTGTCCGACATGGTGAGCAGTTGCACCGCCCGATAGTCTATATCCGCATGGTTCTTACAGTACATCATCTTTTGGAACAGTTTCGTGTTCCGGCTCATGTCCGTAGGCGTTTTGGTAACGACCACGTTTTCCGCGCCAAGCCTTTCGGCAAGGTATCCCCGCGTCAAGTTGATCAGCGTCGTCTTCCCCGCCCCGTCCGTCCCCTCGAATACGATAAGCCTGCCCGAATAATTGTGCTTCCTAAGTTTCAGTTTCAT
>JAISFM010000193.1 GCA_031263605.1 Clostridiales bacterium
CGTCAACATAACGGGCTTGAAAATATAAAAGGAAATTAAAAAGGATGCGGAAGGATACGATTAAAAAATGCAACCCGCCGCTGCCGTTGCGGTATTTTATTCCCGACGTGGAAGCGCGCGCATTTTCCGGGCGCCTCTATTTCTACGGCTCGCAGGATTTGTGCGAAAATCATTACTGTTCGCAGGAATACTTGGTTTTTTCTACGGCGGATATGTCGGAGTTCACCTGTCACGGCAGCGCGTTTTCGATTTACGACAGCCATAATCCCGGGGTTTCCGGATTTTTATACGCGCCGGACTGCATTTGCAAGGACGGCAAATATTATCTTTATTATTGCCTGAGCGACAATACCGAGGGCGTGGCCGTCGCCGACGCCCCCTGCGGGCCGTTCAAAAACGGCAAAAAAATCGAGGGCCCGTCGCAAATCGACCCCGCGGTTTTTATAGACGGCGACGGACAAGCGTATTACTATTGGGGGCAGTTTTCGCTGAAAGGCGCGAAACTTAAAGCCGATATGGCGCGAATCGAGCCGCAATCGGTAACCGATGGCCTTCTTACGCAGGAGCGGCATTTTTTTCACGAGGGCGCGTGCATCAGAAAACGCGGCGGCATTTATTACTGCGTTTTTGCCGATGTGTCGCGCGGCGCAAAAAACAATCCCTACGGCGGTGCGCCGACCTGTTTGGGGTACGCGACCGCCGAACACCCGTTGGGGCCGTTTACGTACCGCGGGGTTATCATAGATAATGCCGGCTGCGACCCGTCGAGTTGGAACAACCACGGCAGTATAGAATGCTTTAACGGGCAATGGTATGTTTTTTATCACCGCGCGACGAGAAATTCGGTATCTATGCGTCGCGTTTGCTGCGAAAAAATATTCTTCGGGCAAGACGGCTTGATTAAAGAAGTCCCTATGACCTCCCACGGCGCAGGGGACTGGCTGCCGTGCGGCGGCGCGCTTACCGCTTCTTTGGCGGCGCGCCTCGGCGGGACGCTGTATATAGGCGACGGCTGCGGCGGAAAAGAAAGGCTTACGAACATAAGCGACGGCGACAGCGTCGAATACAGAACGGTTAAATTCGGCGGCAATGAAACATACGCCTTGATAACGGCCGCGGGCAAAGGAAAAATCAGCGTTTTCGCCGACGGGGAAAAGATCGGGCGCGCGGAAACCGGTAACGCCGGCGCGGCCGTATATAAATGTCCCGTAAGAACCGTCAAAGGGTTATTTAATCTTACATTGGCCTTTGACGAATGTGAAAAACTTGATTTTTATCAAATCAGGTTTTTAGAATAATCTTGTTCGGAACCGGGACGCGGAATATAGGCGCAAATAAGACTCGATAAACACAGTCGGCAAAATCAAAAACAGAGGAATGTACAAGGAGGCATATATGAGTTTCAAAAAAATAGCGCGCGTATTTCTATCTGCGCTGCTGATGCTGTCATGTACGGCGTGCGGCCAAAATCCGGGCGACGGCGGCAATGGCAACGGCGGCGGCGGGGAGCCTCGGGACGAAGAGCCTTACGTTTACGAAGAGGGCGCGTGGCCGATTTTGAACGAGAGTTATTACGGCGGCGAAAAAGATCCGCTTGATTATGTCGGCGCGTTTGACCCGCGTTTAAGCGACGGCGGTTACACCGATTTCGATTACACGCTCGCAAATCTCGTTTCTACCGATATATACGGAAGGAACGTGCTGCCCAAAGGCGATAAAGCGAACGGGCCGGACGTGGGGATGTTTTATTTTGTGGGGATGCAAGAGCCGAACGAAAGCCGCGGCTCCGGCATTTACGACGTGAGCGAACTTTTATTGAACCGCCCCGATTCGCTGTGGAATGTCTCGGGCGACAAATACAGCCCACTGAACGCGTCCCATTACTGGGGCGAGCCGCTGTTCGGGTATTATCACAGCCAAGACCCGTGGCTCATAGACAAGCACGTGCAAATGCTTACCCTTATGGGCATAGACTTTATCGGCGTAGACCTCACAAACGGGTATTACGGGTCAGGGACGGGCCGCTATCCCGAATACGGGCCGGTTATAAAACTGCTTTTAGACACGCTTAAAAAATACGCGGCCCTTGGTTGGAACACGCCTAAATTGACGTTTTTGACGAATCACCTGTCGCTTGAAACATTGGCGGCGTTAAAAGCCGAATTTTACGACAATCCGGAATACGCCGACAGGTGGTACAGGCCGGCCGAATCGAACGGAAAGCCTTATATCACCTCGAACACCGACCTCGCCATACCTTCGGGGTTGAGAAGTTATTTCGATATACATCACACCCAATGGCCGGACGTCCCCCCGGAACAATTTAAGGCGGACGCGCTGCCGTGGATGGATCACGGGTATCCGCAGCGCAACCAGGGGGGCAATATCAGCGTAAGCGTGGCGCAGCATGTCGCTAACAATATGAGTTATACGGATCAAAACTGGGGCAGAGGCTACGACAGGGAAAAGCGGGAGAATAATCCGAGGCTGAGCCGCAGGGGGTCTAATCTGGCAAGCCAGTGGGAAACGGTTTATAAAAGCCTCGCGGAGTCGCCCGATTCTGTGAAAAGGGTGTTTGTAACGGGCTTTAACGAATGGCGGGCCGGCAAATATGCGGTGGGCGGCAGGATTATATTCGTGGACTGCTTCAACGAGGAGTATTCGAGGGATATCGAACCCATGAAAGGCGGCTACGGCGATAATTTTTATCTGCAAAATATAGCGAGCGTCAACTTGTGCAAGTACGAAAAACCCAAGGCTTACAAACTGAATACGGCGACAATCGATATCGGCGGCGCGGTTTCGCAGTGGGACGGCGTGAAAAAATACATGGACTTCGAGGGCGACGCGTTGGAACGCGATTTTCAGGGCACGCATTCGAGCCTGACATACGCCGACAAGACAAACCGCAACGACGTCGTTTCCACGCAGGTTATACACGATTCCGAATACCTTTATATACGCGTTACGGCAAGGGACGCTATCACCGCCCGCGAAGCCGGCGACTTGAACTGGATGAACGTATGGCTCGGCAACGGCGGGCGCGAAGGCTTCGGGGACTATAATTTTGTTATCAACCGCAAGGCGGTTTCCGATGGTAGGGCCAGTATCGAAAAAAGCAAGGGCGGCGGTTTCGATTGGGAGGACGCGGGCGCGGCGGACACGATTTTAGACGGCAATACGATTGCATTCAAAATCCCGCTTTCGGCGATAGGCGTTGACGCGTCCCGCCCTACGGTTAAATTAAAGGTAAGCGACAACGTGGCCGGCCCCGACAACTTTGACAGTTTTTATCTGCACGGCGACAGCGCGCCCATGGGCAGGCTGAGTTACGCTTACGGCTTATAGGAGAAAGTATGATGAAAAGGAAAATCAAAGCGTTTATCGTATTTGCCGCGTTATGCTTTTCCGTCGCGTTTGCGTCGGGTACGGCGACGGGCTTTAAACCGGCGCGCGCCGCCGTCGGCGAATGGACGTTGGACGAGGGCGGGCGATTGTCGGAAAACGTGGTTACGGGCGACGCCGGCGCGGTTACAAAATTAAGCCTTGACGGCGCGTACGACCTCGGCGGGCGCGACGTCGGCCTCGGATACCGTTTCGACGCGGCGGGCGATTTTGAAACGGGTTATTATTCGGGAGGCTTTTACACCGCGCGCCGCAACGACAACTGTTATGTGAAATACGCCTTTTTAAACGGCGGCGGCAGCGGTTTTGAGGTTGCGTTTTATCACCAATATATCAACGCCGACACGACAAAAATTTCCCGAATGGAGGCGTGCTTAACCTATATCAATTCCGGCGCGGCGGCGTATTACGAATCGTTAGACCTGTACGGCGACGTACACGGCGCGGACCATATTCTGGACGTTTATATCCGCGGCGGGTACTTTTATATACAGGCGGACGGGCTTGTATTTGTTCCGGCCCCGATTTTAAGCGACAACGAATTTTCGGTGGCGATGGAGATATTTGTATTTTCGGGCAAAACCGCCAAGGTAAGGCTTCTCCCGGTTGCCGATCAGATTACGAAAAGCGCGATAAACGGCGAATGGGTGAATTTGAGCGGCGCGGAAACAAGCGTGAACCCCGACGCCACCGTTTATTACGGCATTACGGACAAGTCGAGAAAACTTGAAATCAGCGATATTTACATGCGCGAAACGCTGATAAACGCAACGGGCTACGACGTAACCGAACCCATCGAATTGGCCGTAGGCATAGACTTCGCGGACGCGCCGGGGCCTTGGTGGGGGCTTACCTTACTGCCGGACCCTTTCGGCGCGATACACAAGAAAGCGTATGAAACTATGCGTTCGGATAGGTTGGCGTCCAGTTACAATATCGATTACAGCCGCGACCACGGCGGCATACTCTTTTATTACGACGGCCTCTTCGCTACGTGGGCGAATAACGGCGGCGGCGTTTGGGGCGAGTATCCCGCCTACGACAGCAACGCCGCGGCCGCCGGATACGAGGGCTCGCAAAATTTGGACTATATCCGGTTAGAAATAGGCGCGTCGTCCTCCAAGGTATATTACAACGGCGCGCTGCTTTGGGACGATTTGCCGGTGAAACAAAGCGACTTTTCCGCATCCGGCGGGCGGGCGTATTTATCTTTTAATTTTTGCCAAAACTCCCCGACCTCGCCGAGGGTCAACCGTCTGCATATCAAGGGCGTAAACACGCCCGAAAAAGCCGAGGGCGGCGTTATAAGGGTTTTAAGCGGGGATACGGACGGTATAGGGATCGAATTTTCAGATAAAACGCCGAACGGCGATATGCGAATATTCACCGACAAATACCTTACCGCTCCGTTAAGCGGCGAATTGTTCGCATACGAAGGAAACACGCTTACGGTCAAAAGGGCGTTCTTTGCGGATAAGGCGTTCGGGGAGCATTTTTTGTACGCCGCCAACAAAGGCGGCGCAGAGGCTTTGCGGTTTAACTATATCGATTCCGCCAATCCGCCTTTGCCCGCCGCCGCCGACAAGAGCCTCTATTGGTATACGGCAAACGCATCCAACGACATCGTCGTCAAGGTAAACCTGCACGGGCTTCGTTTTTCGCGCGTTTACGGCGGGGGAATCGCTCGGAACGATTACCGCTATGTCGCGTCGGCTTCGGCGATTACCTTGACCAATAAATACTTGAAAGCCAAGGGCAGAGAGTGGCTTGCCGAAAAAGAGGAGTGGCAGGAAAAAACGCGGTATTTCCTCACAATCGAAACCGAGGACGATTTCGGGCTGGTTTACGCCTCGCAAATTAGTTTGGTCCTATCTACCGAGCCCCGGCCCGCGGAGGGCGGCGCGCCCGGCGCCGATACGCCGGACGGAGCCGCCGGGACCGATACGACCGCCGCGCGGGGCGGCTGCGGGTCCGCCGCAAGCCTCGGGGGCATGTTTACGGGATTGACTTTACTTTGCGCCGCGGCGGCAATTCCGGCTTTACGCCGTTTACATATATAAATCAAATCAAAAAATGGAGGATTCAACGATGAAAAACGTCAAAACAGGTTCGGCGCGGCTCCGTAAAGCCGCCGCCGCGATCGCCGTGGTACTGTGCATGGCAGCCGCCTCGTCCGCGCTCTTGTTCGGGGGGGGGGGGGGGGGTAAACGGCTATTGCCCCCGCCGGCGACCCCGGCGAACCCCGGGGGCGTTTTTATGATAATGCATAAGGGGGGGCGGCGGG
>JAISFM010000272.1 GCA_031263605.1 Clostridiales bacterium
CCGAACACGAAACGCGCCTTTTTATATAGAGATTGCCGCGTCACGCGTTCCGCGCTCCTCGCAATGACCCCGTAGCAACGCTATTTGTACGCTCCCTAACGAGACTTATCCGAAATTAATCATTAATAATTAGTCATTAATCATTGATACAATCATTAACTTTCGGCTTTCAACCGCGGCTTTTACCGGCTGTTGGGCAAAAAGACGCGCGCCGCCCCGCGGCGGCCGTAAAATTATTGAACAAAACAGTTTAAATTGTTGACATTTGTCGCTTTTTTCTTTATACTATACAAACCATGGTTTATTTATTGTCGGCCGAAGGAACAATCTTTAAAGGGATGAACGATGCGGCCGCTATTATTTTGATCATTTTAATCGCGCTTTTCGCCGTAATTCTCGCGGCCTCCCTGCTGATCGGGTTTTTCACCGGACGGCGCGGGAATGTGCCGGCGCGCGGGTCCGAGGACAAAACCTTCGATACTGTGCGCGTCGCCGATTCCCGCGGCCCCGCCGTTTCGCGCGGCGAGGCCGCGAAACTCGATATCGACGACAGGCGTTTGCTGCAAATCCTCTACAATAAAAATATCGCGCCTTACGGCATTTCGAAAAAAGTCTTTTTCGGCGATATGGATTGGGCGCAGGCCGAATTGCGCCACGCCAAAGAGCGCGTCTCGCGCCTCGCTTTGCGTTTAAATTCCTCCAAGGACGCGATGGACGTTTATTTCGGCGGCGTTTCCGCCGGGAATTTCGCCGACGTCGTCGTCGCTCCGCGCTTGACGGGGCAGGAGTCCTCGTCCGACATCCGCGGCGCGCTCGCCGGGTTTGAGCGTTCGATCCGCGACCTGTCCGGGCAAATCGCCGATTCGCGCGATAAGGGCCGGTTCGAGGAGATCCGCCGCATCCTTCATGACAAAGAAGCCGAGTTCGCCCGTCTGCGCATGGAGTTGTCCGAGGCTATGGCGCGCGAGAAAGGCGCGCTACCCGCCACGCCGTACCGCGAGGCGCTCGCGCCCGAACCGCCCGAGCCCAAACCCGAACGGGCGGAAAAGGCTAAAACCGTGTTGTTCAACCGGCCCGCCGCCGCGCCGCCGCAGGGGTTTGTCCGGCCGGAGGCTCCGGCCGCGCCCGCGGGCGCAGGGACTCCCGCAAGAGCCCCGACTCCCGCGCCCATACCCGCCGCGCAGCAGCAGGGGTTTGTTTGGCCGGATGCTCCGGCCGCGCCGGCCGCGCCTAAAACCGCGCCCGTACCCGCCGCGCCTTTCGTTGCGCCGGCCGCGCCTAAAACCGCGCCCGCGCCCGTATCCGCCGCCCCCGCAGCCGCGCCCGCGGCTCCCGCAAGAGTCGGGACAGGGGCTCCGTCGGCGGCGGCCGCGTTGGAGCCGGAGGCCGAATTGCGCGCGCTCCTGACCGTCGTCAACGCGATCGGCGCGGCGCAGCGGACGATACCCGACAAAATCACCGCTTTGGCCAAAAAATGCGAGCGCAAGCGGATCGAACTGGAAGACATGAAAAAGTTGATCCTGTTGATCACGGGCAACGCGATGGAGGCGTACGCCGACAGGGTCGTCCGCGCCAGCGATTATTTGGACGGCTTGATTCTGTTGAACGAGGCTATCGCGTGGAATAAATTGCGCATGGCGGAGGACGATTGCAACGCCCGCGCGCGGATCAAGCAGATCGCGGCGGCGATGCGCTATGATTACGCCGCCCTCGTCCGCGTGGAGGAGCAAGTCGCCCGCGGCGGCGTCCTGTCGGCCGAAAGGGTTGCCGTCGGCGCGGATTTGAATAAAAGCGTCGAAAACGCTAAAAATATGCGCGACGCGCTGCGCAGGGGGTTTTTCGAGAGGCTCGACCGCGAAAAACTGTTTTACAGCGAACGCGCCAAGTTGGACGGCCAATTCGCCGAGGCCAACGAGCGGAAATTTATCGAGGCCGAGGCTCAAAAGGATAAGGAAACCGCCTTTATCCGCAAGGAATTTATGGAGCAGTTCCGGCGCATGGAGGACGCCCGCAGCGAGTTTTTCGCGCATTTTTCGGAATCCGCCAAGGGCCTGCCCCAGAACGATTACGCGGCCGCGCTGCGCGGCCTGCGGGTCGAACGCGCCGAAACGGGCGCGCTGTATTTCACGCGGGACGGGCGGCAAAACGCGGAGATAAGGTTTTCTCTGGGGGGGAACCGCTTGTCGGCGGGATACACCGCGCATCTGGCCGACGGCTCCGTCATCGACGCGGCCGGCGAGATCGTCGGGGCGGCCCCGAAACTGCCGGACGGGAAGGAAGAGGATCTTTTGCGGGCTAAAATGGCGGAGCGCAAAGCGCGGGCGGCGAGGCAAGCCGAGATGCTGGGGAAAGGGCGGCGGCAGGTCGAACCGGAAAGCGTGGACGAGGCTATCGGTAAAATAGAAAGTCAATTTCGCGGGAATTTCGTATAAAGGAGATCGGCGTACCGCGGCGGTTGCAGGCCGACGGAAGTTGAAATATGAATAAAAGAGATAAAAAACAGAATATCAATGCCGCGCCCGCCGAAACGGCTCCGGCGGATACCGCGCCGACGGCCGCGCCGATTGAAACGAACGCCGCCGACGGGGCCGTATCCGCAAATACCGCGCCGGCCGCCGCGCCCGTTGAAACGGCCGCAGCACCCGAAACCGCCGCGCCCCAAGGAACGCCCGCCCCGCGCAAAGTATTTATCAAACCGAAGGGGGCGTTTAAAGCGCCGCCTAAACAGCCCGCGGAGGCTTTTGTCCAATCGGCGGCCCCCAAAGAACCGGCCGCCCCCGTTGCGGAACCCGCGCCGACGGCAAAAAAAGCGGAACCGAAAACAGGCGCGGCTCCGAAAAAACCCGCGCCGGCAAAAGAATCGGAAACAGGCGCGGCTCCGAAAAAACCCGCGCCGGCAAAAGAACCGGAAACGGCGGACGAGATTCGGTTTCGGCGCGATTTAGAGGCGGTCAAGGAAACGTTTGTGAGCGAGGAGCCGATTACCGAGAAACTGAACGCCTTGCTTGAATTGAATCGTGCGGCCGGCGATATTCTCCTCGGGCGGTTGGACGACGCGGTGGGCGAGTTGGAAAAGGTCAAAGCGGCTTTTCTGGATTTGCCCGCGGACAATGCCGAGGCCGGCGAGTTAATCTATTACGGCTACGGCGAGGAGGTTGTTTCCTCCGTTAAAAGCATCGCGGTGCAGGAATTTTTGCTGACCCGCGAAATCGTGTTCGCCGAGAACGCCGTGATCGAAAAGGCCGCCTATGCGTTCCAGTTGGCGGAGGCCAAGGACGGGATTTTGGAGGGCTCGCGCGGGCAGGACGCGCGGCGGGCGGCTCAAAACATCAGCGAAATGTCGGATCGGATTTCCCGTATGCGCCCCGGCAGTATCGACCGAATGAACGCCGAGGGGCATTTGGACCGAGCGTTGAACAGTTTGCTCCAATTGAAAATCGGGGACTTTATCGCGTTCCCGCGCGTCGTCCGCTCGAAAGAGCCGAGAAAAACGCCGCCGCCGGTGAAAGCCGAATCGGGGTACGAGCCGTTGTTCGCGTCGAAGCAGGATAAGCCCGACGTGGCGAAGGCGTTCAGCCGCGAGAGCGACAAGCCCGACAGGGAAACCGAGCGTCGGAATTTAAAGCATGACGAGGACGA
>JAISFM010000040.1 GCA_031263605.1 Clostridiales bacterium
CAGGCGGCATTTGACCGAAGGGAGTGTACACAGACGTACATGACCGAGGCAAAATGCCGCACGTAGCCCGTATCAACTCACTATTTGTCCACTCCGGGGCGGGGCGGAAATGCGCCGCCTAATATATTTTATTCGCGAATCGTTCGGCAAATGCTTTTATCTTGTATCCGGAGCGAGCGAACCGCTCGCGCTCAATAGGGTTGTTGCGAAATTTCTTCGCGAAAAGATCCGTAAAGGGTTTCGCGGAAGGGTCGGCGTATTGACCGAATACGGCTCCGACAAACCGGACTCCCCGTCAACCCGCGCGTCGTCGTACCGCGCCCGACCGAACGCCTTGCGGCCTTAAAGCCTCTATAAAACTATTTATACCTGCGGGGCGTCCGCTCCCGTGGCGCCTTGCGGCCTAAAAATTCTTGCGCATACGCCCTAACGCGTTCTTTTCCAATCTGGACACCTGCGCCTGCGAGATGCCTACCTCGTCGGAAATTTCCATTTGCGTGCGCCCCTCGTAATAGCGCAAATACAGGATTTGCTTTTCCCGTTCGGACAACTTGTCGATAGCGTCGGACAGGGCGGCTTCCTCCGTCCAATGCTCGTCGGTGTTGCGCTCGTCCCGAATCTGATCCATCAACAGGCCGGAGTCGCCGCCGTCGTGGTACACGGGGTCGAACAGCGACACGGTGTCGCTGATCGCGTCGAGGGCGTAGGCCACTTCTTTGAGGGGCATATTCATCTCGCGGGCGACGTCCTCGATGGTCGGCTCGCGGTCGGAATTGGCCTCTAAACGGTTGCGCGCCTGCAAGGCCTGATAGGCCGTGTCGCGCAGGGAACGGCTGACGCGGATACTGTTGTTGTCGCGCAGGTAGCGGCGGATTTCGCCGATGATCATCGGCACGGCATAGGTTGAAAAGCGCACGTTCAAATCGCAGTTGAAGTTGTCGATCGCCTTGATGAGGCCGACGCAGCCGACCTGAAAGATGTCGTCCACGTTTTCGCGGCGGCCGATAAAACGCCGGACGACGGACAGCACGAGCCGCATATTGCCGATCATAAATTCCTCGCGCGCGCCGTCTTCGCCGCGTTTGACGCGCCGCATCAGTTCGGTCGTTTCCTTGCCGGAAAGTTTGGGCAGCAGGGACGTGTTGACGCCGCAAATTTCAACTTTACTTTTCATATGTAATCCCGGTTAGGTTTGCCGAAAGGCGGCGGAAGTATGCGGGGGGAAGTTGAAAGTTGAAAAGTGCGGATTGAGTTGAGAAGTAGGAAGTAGGAAGGAGGAAGTGTCGGACGCTGTCGCAAACCGGAACTTTGGGTTGCTGTATGTTTCTTGCCCGCCGCCCCGCCCGCTTGACGAAACCCCAACCTTAACTTCTCAATTCTCAATTCTCAATTTTCACTTTTCCATGGGCTGCCGTATGTTTCTTGCCCATCGCCCCGCCCGCTTGACGAAACCCCCAACCTTAACTTCTCAATTCTCAATTCTCACTTTTCCATTCTCCACTCCTGCCTACTATAACACAAACGCGCCGCCCTCGGCAACTCTTTCGAGGCGGTTTTGCGGGGAATTTTTTTTGCGCGGACGCTTTTAACCTATATCTATCGGCAAGTGCGGCATATGAAAACGCTTTTCAACTTTCCGCCGAACGCTTATCCCTTAACTTTCAACTTTCAACTTCCCTCCGCATTTACCGTTTCGCCGCGTCATACAATAATAAGTGTGGGAGACTTGATTTGCGAGGTCACGTTTTGCGAGTTGCGCTGTAAACAGGTGGTCAACGTCGCGGACGGCAAGTGCCTTGGGAACATCATCGACATCGTGTTCGATTTAAAGTGCGGCAAAATTTTGGGCTTGGTCGCGCCGGGGCTGCGCCGTTTCCTGTTTTTTCGCCCCCGCGAGGACATATTCATTCCGTGGCGCTGCGTCCGCAAAATCGGCGACGACGTTATCTTGGTCGAGATGCTCCCGGCCCGCGACCGCTTCGACCACGGCCCGCCGCCCGAGCCGCGCGTGTACGCCGAGGGCGGGGAAGGCATCGGCGACGGCGGCGAGGGCCAACGCGCGGAAACCGAGCCGCGCCGCGCCCCAAACGACGGCGGCGGTTATGGGGACGCGCAAAGATACGAGGAATATTATCGGACGTATGATAAGCCGCCGAAAGAGCAGGGCTAATTATTGTAAATAATTTATTTACAATAATTATGTACAATTTACAATTTACAATTTACAATTTACAATTGACAAATTTCGGTCGGGGATTTTGCGCGTTTAGGCGGGGGGGCGGTTGTCGGGTAGCCGATGGGGGGGCAGTCGTTAGGTTGTCAAGGGGACGGCGCTATTGGGGAGTGTGCAAATGGCGTTGCAACCGGTCATTGCGAGGAGCGAACGCAGTGAGCGACGAAGCAATCTCTATATAAAAAGGCGCGTTTCGTGTTTTGTAGAGATTGCCGCGTCGCGCTTCCGCGCTCCTCGCAATGACCATCGGCAGCAACGCTATGTGTACGCTCCCATGGCGGCGCGGAACTTGACGAACCACAATATATAGTGTATACTATACCCATGAAGTGCATGTATTGCGGTTTTTTAGAGAGCAAGGTGCTCGATTCCCGTTCGACCGACGAGGGGACCTCGATTCGGCGGCGGCGCGAATGCCTGAACTGCGGCAAGCGTTTCACGACCTATGAGATCATCGAAAACACGCCGCTGATGGTGGTCAAGAGCGACGGGGTGCGGGAGCAATTCGACCCGTCAAAAATCAAGCGCGGAATCATCAAATCCTGTGAAAAGCGCGCCGTGCCGATGCAGAAAATCGACGCGCTGGTTTCCGAAATCGAAAAACAAGTATACAATTCCTTGGAACAGGAAGTGTCCAGCAAAAAGATCGGCGAATTGGTGATGGCGGGCTTAAAGGACTTGGACGAAGTCGCCTATATCCGGTTCGCCTCGGTTTATCGGCAGTTTAAGGATATCAACACCTTTACGGATTTTATACGCGAATTTTTGAAATGACGGCATTGCGAATAATGCGGAATGCAGAATGCAAAATGCAGAATGGTTGACCTGTCGAAAAAGGAACTTCTGATGTGCTTTATGTTTCTTACCCGCAGGCACTATTGTTTTAACAAACCTTATCCGCAATTCGTCATTTGTAAATAAATTGCCTTGTCCTTTGCAAATGATTTGCAAAGGACAAGGCAAAGCAGTCACACAATTTCCTGCAAGATTTTCACGCCGCTCTTTTTCAAAACATCCAACGCTTTTTCCTGCTCCCCGACGCGGAACAAAATAATGGCGGTGCCTTGTTTGGTGTGCGCGAACGAGTAAAGGTACTCGATGTCGATGCCTTCGCCCGACAGCGTTTTCAGCATATGGGCAAGGCCGCCCGCCGCGTCGGCCACCTCGACGCCGATCAGGCTGTTGACCTGCACGGTAAAGCCGGCCTCTTTCAAAACCCTTGCCGCGTGTTCGTTGTCGCGCGTGACGGCGCGCAAAATCCCGTATTCGCCCGTGTCCGCGATCGACAGCGTCACAAGGTCGATTTCCGCCTTGCCCAGCGTCTCCGTAAGTTCCAAGAGCCGTCCTTTCCGATTCTCCAAAAATACCGCAATTTGATTGACTAACATGGTTGTTCCTCCTAAACGGGCGCGCCGATTTGTCAACACACCCTAATTTTTAGATAAAAGATAAAAGATTAAGTAATAGGTAATAGGTAATAGGTAATAGGTAATAGGTTCGGTCGGGGGACATTGCGCGCAATGCGGTTGAGATTCTTCACTGCGTTCGGAATGGCAGGGGCAATTCACAATGCACAATGCACAATTGCGGTCGAGTGATTTTGCGCAATTATGTGGGGGATTTCTCGACTACGCTCGAAATGACAAGACTTTGCGCGCAATGTCCCCCGACCGAACCTATTACTTATTACCTATTACCTATTACTTAATCTACCTTTTACCTCTTCCCTTCTTCCCTCTTATCGATCACCCTCTGCGCTTTTCCCTCGAACCGTTTCAGCGACAGCGGCTCGACGAGTTTCACGTCCACGTCGAGTTGCAACTCGCTCCTCAATTTTCCACGCACGCGCTTTTTCAAATCCTCCAACCGCCGAAAATCCAACAGCAAATTCCCGTCGGAGACCTCGACCTTCACGCTCAAACGGTCGGTCAAATTTTCGCGCCCGACGGTGATTTCATAGTGCGCGCCGACCTCGGGCATATTGACGAGGACGCTCTCGATCTGCGAGGGGAACACGTTCACGCCGCGAATGATCAGCATGTCGTCCGTGCGCCCCGTGACCTTTTCCATGCGCGCGTGGGTGCGCCCGCAGGGGCAGGGCTCGCAATGCAGGCGCGTGATATCCTTTGTCCGATAGCGCAAGACGGGAATGCCCTCTTTGGTAAGCGTGGTCAAAACGAGTTCGCCGCGCTCGCCGTCCGGCAAGGGTTCTAACGTGTCGGGGTCAACGATTTCGGCCAAGATATGGTCTTCGGCGATATGCATACCCATTTTCTCGGCGCATTCGCCGGACACGCCCGGCCCCATGACCTCGGACAAGCCGTAATTGTCGTTGGTGCGTATCCCCAAACGGCCGGCCAAAATCGCGTGCATTTCGGGCGTGGACGCTTCCGCGCCGAAGAACCCCAAACGCAGGGAAATATCCTCTTTGCCGCGCCCCGATTGATACAGCGTTTCGGCGATATAGAGCGCGTAGGACGGCGTGGAGACCAGCGCGGTAGACTTCAAGTCGATCATCATTTTGACCTGCCGCTCGGTATTGCCGCTGGAAATAGGGATGACGGCCGCGCCGATTTTCTCGCAGCCCGCGTGAAGCCCGAACGCGCCGGTAAACAAGCCGTACCCGAACGCGATTTGAAAGACGTCGCGCGGCGACGCGCCGGATGAAACAAGGAACCGCGCGACGCAGTCCGACCAGCAGTCCAAATCCCGCGCGGTATAGCCGACGACGGTAGCCTTTCCGGTGGTGCCGCTGGACGCGTGGATACGGGCGATTTTGTCCATGGGGGCGGCGAACAGCCCATAAGGATAGTTGTCGCGGAAATCGTCCTTTGTGGTAAAGGGGATCGATTTGACGTCGCCCCACGTTCGGATATGGGATGGCTTGACGCCCGCCGCGTCGAATTTCCGTTTATAGGCGGGCACATTGTCGTAAACGAACCGCGCCTGCCGTTTAAAGCGTTCCAACTGCAACGCTTTCAATTCCTTGCGCGGCAAAGTTTCTATATTTTTGTCGAAAAATTCAGCCATTAAATAGTATTGTAAACTATTTATACGCGATTGTCAAAGAGTTGAGCGCGGTTTTGGAATTTTTAACTCTATTGTCAAAGAGTTGCCGCGCCGGTTCGGTTTTTCCGCACTTTATTTGTCAAAGAGTTGAGCGCGGTTTTGGGTTTTTGCAACTCTACTTGTGGTAGAGAGGGCCGTTTGAACTCTACCGGACGCAAAATGAACCGTAGAGGGGAAACGCGCCCATGTAGATTGCAATGACGCGGCCGGCGGTGTATTCTATAATATATCAATTGTTTTTATAAGCGAGGAATTAAAATGAAAGGCTTTTCCTATATGATCGTCACGGACTCGTGCGCCAACCTGCCCGACGCGCTGTTTGCCGAATACGGCATACGCGTCATACCGCTTGTCTATATTGTGGACGGCCGTGAGCGTTTGAGTTACAGCAAGGATTCCGAAACCAATTTAAAACAGTATTACGACCTCATGCGCAAAAAAGTGCCGATGAGTACGTCGTGCGTTTCGCGCGAAAACTGCGAGGCGGCCTTTACCGAGATTTTGGATGCGGGCAAGGACGTGCTGTATATCGGTTTTTCGTCGGCGTTGAGCGCGACTTACGACGTGGCGTCCAAGGTTTTAGAGGAATTGAAACCGCGTTACCCCGAACGCAAATTGATCGCGGTCGATTCGCTGTCGGCGTGTTTGGGGCAGGGAATGCTTGTCGTCGAGGCGGCGAAACGGCGCGCGGCGGGCGACGGCGTAGAGGCGGCTGCGGAATGGGCGCGGGGCAACCGTTTGAAAGCGGCGCATTTCTTTACGGTCGACACGCTGGCGTATTTATACAAGGGCGGGCGGCTGAAAAAGTCGGCGTATTTATTGGCGACCGCGCTGAACATAAAGCCCGTTATGCGCGTGAACGACACGGGCCATCTCGAAGCGATCGGCAAGGCGTTGGGGCGCAAGTTGTCGCTGAACGCGCTCGCCAAGCACATAGCCGAGGGGATCGAGATTTCCGGGAACGACGCATTATATATCGGGCATGGCGACTGTATCGGCGACGTCGAGTATTTAATAGGGAAAATCCGGGAGCGGGTTTCGGTTAAGGATCCGATAGTGAATTATGTTGATTTAGTGATCGGCGTACATTCTGGCCCCGGCACCGTGGCGGCGTTCTGCTTTGCCGATAAGAGATAGGCCTAAATGGTGAAATTATTAAAATGGGGGACATGAGCCCTTTTTACATTAAAGAATATTCGCGGGTTTGCCGATAAGGCCGTTGTAACGTTCATGTCGGGTTTGAAAGAGCTTTTTTCATTTGATATAACGGGTCTTAATAAAAAGTTTATGACGATATTCGCGCGGCAATCCAAAACGAAAAGGAATTAACAAATGCGTTTGATTGGATAGCCGTTAATTTAGAGTGCGCAAATTGCAAGAAAGCGCGGAAAAATTATCTTGATCAGGAAACGATGTAAAATTGCAAAAACAATTTAATGCCCACACCGCCGTTGAACAAAACCGCATGAAAACAATACGGTTGACATTCGACAAAAAAAGGATTATACTGTATAAGGGGGAGAGGTTGTTCAATTTGAATGGACTATGAAATGGGAACAACGTTCCTAACGGAGATTTAACGAAAATATGGGCAAGAAAATCAGCGTAATCGGCTGCGGCAAAGTGGGCGCGACGACGGCTTTCGCTATTGCGGCGCGGGGCTTGGTGGACGAAATCGTCATGATGGACGTGGCGAAAGA
>JAISFM010000042.1 GCA_031263605.1 Clostridiales bacterium
CACACCAACAAAATAGACCATCCACCCACACCACACTCCCCGCCCCTCCCCCCCCCCGCCCCCCCCCCCCCCCCCCCCACCCCCCCCCCCCCCCCCCCCCCCCCCCCCCCAAGCCCCACCCATTCCCCCCCTTAAAAAAACAAAAAAATTTCCCATACAACCCTTTCTTAACTTGACAACGGGCCGATTATCGTATACAATAAATATACAAATAAACACGCATACAAAATACAACCAATAAGGAGAAACTTATGGCCATCAAAAACACGTATCTGAAAGGCGTCTACGACGCCGTCGTCAAACGCAACGCCGCCGAGCCCGAATTTCACCAGGCCGTGGCCGAGGTGCTCGAATCCCTCGAGCCCGTCGTCGAAAAGCATCCGGAATACGTCGCGGCCGGCATCGTCGACCGTATCGTCGAGCCGGAGCGGATCATCAAATTCCGCGTATCGTGGGTGGACGACGTGGGCAAAGTGCGGGTCAACCGGGGCTTCCGCATCCAGTTCAACAGCGCGATCGGCCCGTACAAGGGCGGCCTGCGCCTGCACCCGTCGGTCTACGAGGGGATCATCAAATTTTTGGGCTTCGAGCAGATCTTCAAAAACAGCCTGACCGGCCTGCCCATGGGCGGCGGCAAGGGCGGCAGCGACTTCGACCCGAAAGGCAAATCCGACGGCGAAGTCATGCGCTTCTGCCAAAGTTTCATGACGGAATTGTCCAAGCACATCGGCGCGGACACCGACGTGCCGGCGGGCGACATCGGCGTGGGCGGCCGCGAAATCGGCTACCTGTTCGGCCAGTACAAACGCCTGCGCAACGAGTTCACGGGCGTGCTGACCGGAAAGGGTCTGGCCTACGGCGGCAGCCTGATACGCCCCGAAGCCACCGGCTACGGCCTGTGCTACTTCGCCGACGAAATGCTGGCCGCGAAAGGCCTCTCCTTCAAGGGCAAGCGCGTCGTGATTTCCGGCTCCGGCAACGTGTCGATCTACGCCGCGGAAAAGGCGGCGGCGTTGGGCGCGAAGGTCGTCACGGTCAGCGACAGCGACGGCTACGTGCTGGACGAGGACGGCATAGACGTGGCCGTCGTCAAACAACTGAAAGAAGTCGAGCGCAAGCGCATAAAGGAATACGTCGCCTTCCGCCCGAAGGCCAAATACGTCGCGGGCTCCCAAAACATATGGGACGTAAAAGCGGACATCGCGCTGCCGTGCGCCACGCAGAACGAGATCTGCGGCGAAGCGGCGAAGAAGTTGATAGCGAACGGAGTAATAGCGGTTGCCGAGGGCGCGAACATGCCGTCCACGCCCGAGGCGATCGAGGCGTTCTTAAAGGCGGGCGTGCTGTTCGGGCCGGCCAAAGCGGCCAACGCCGGCGGCGTGGCGACGTCGGGCCTTGAAATGTGCCAAAACAGCGCGCGCCTTTCGTGGACGCGCGAGGAAGTGGACGCCAAACTCAAAAACATCATGCGCGACATTTACGCGAACGCCGCCGCCGCCGCCAAGGAATACGGCGCGCCCGGCAACCTCGTCGCGGGCGCGAACATAGCCGGCTTCCTAAAAGTAGCCTCGGCCATGTACGCCCAAGGCATAGCGTATTAATGGATAGGGAATAGGGGAAAAGACCTGTCATTCTGAACAAAGTGAAGAATCCCAACCTTAAATAAAGGGAATAGGGAATAGTGTCGGATAGAGAGGGTTTGCGCGATTGCTAGGGGGGAAACTTTTTGAAAAAAGTTTCCCCCCAAGCCCCCTTTCAAAAACTTTCAACATATGAAAAATTCCCCTCCCACGGACGGGGTGGTTCTTTGCGCCCCGACCGACACAAGCCCACGCGCAACGCGGCAATCTCATACCCAATACCGCCGGCATATTGAACCCGGCCAAAACATTTATTCGCAAATCGGTCATCAAAGTATTGACATTTTGCAAATCCTATGATATAATTATAGATAATTTCCGGGTCCTCGCTCTTTGGCAACTGAATACTGTATCCCTATGCGTTCCCTCCGCCGAGCGGCGGTGCCCCTTTTGACATGCCCTTTGAATCCCGCCCCGCAACACGCGGTGTGCAATTATTGACAATTTACAATTTACAAATTGCGGTCGGGGGGACTTTGCGCGATCGGATAAGGCAAATTACACGCTAAAAAACCCAAACCGAAATTTGTCAATTGTCAATTGTAAATTGTAAATTGTAAATAACTAAATCGTAAATAACCAAAAATGGAAGAAACGAAACAATTCAAAGTCGTATTCCCCTTTGTGGAGGCGGGCTTGGGGCATATCATGCCTATGCGGGCGATTGCCGATGCGTTCGAGCGCAAATACGGCGGCCGCGCCGAAGTGGTGCGCCTCGATTTTTTTCGGGCAAAGGGCGACCCCGACATGAAATTTGTCGAGGACGAACTGATCCGCGAGGTCAAACTGCACAACAGTAGGCGGGGCAGGGGGAGTGCGCAATTTTTCCTGATGCGCGTTGCCGGCGCGCGTTTGGCCATGAAATACCTGATGGCGAAACGGTACGGCCGGGGCTTTGAGAAGTCGCTGGCTTTTATGCGGGAACTCGACGCCGACCTGATTTTCAACACGCATTTTTCCACCCTGTATTACGCTTGCGAGGCCAAACGGCGCGGTTGGACGGCCGCCCAAATCGTCGCGTACTGCCCCGACCCGGTGCTTGGCCTGCAATGGGACAGCCGCGCGGACTTGATCGGCGTATCCGGCGGCGGTAAGGCCCGCGCGGAAAAAACGCGCTATTTCAAAAAAACCGCGCTCGCCGAAGTCCCCTTTTTAATCCGGAGCGAAATTAAAGAATATACGCGGGGCAAAGCGCACTACCGTCGGGAATTGGGGCTGCCGGAGGAAAATTTCACAATCCTTTTGGCCGACGGCGCGTACGGCGCGGGCAAACTGCGGGAAACCGTTTTGGAACTTTTAAAGTCGCCGCAAAAAATGACGCTCGCCGCGGTCTGCGGCAAGAACGAGGCGTTGTACCGCGAATTTTGCGCCCTGTCCGCGCCCGACAATATAACGTTCAAGCCCTACGGCTTTACCGATAAAACGCTCGCGCTGGCGGCGGCGGCCGACCTGTTCGTCGGCAAGGCGGGGGCGAGCAACCTCGCCGAACCGGCCTATTTCGGCGTTCCCGCCATCGTCACGTTTTGCGCGACGCCCATCGAAAAATGGATTTGCGCGCATTACACGGCCGGCGGCGCGGCGGTTCGGGTCGGGAACGCGAAAAAAGCGGCGGCTTTGGCGCGCTCGTGGGCGGAAAGCCCCGACAAAATGTCGCCCTATATCGCGGCTTGCGCGCGGCACCGGCGCGCCGACGGAGCGGAAGTTTTCGCGGATTTGCTGTGGGAGCGTTTGACGGTCTAAAAATTTCCCTCCCGCGGAGGGGGGCTTGCGAATTGAAAGTTGAAAATTGAAAAGTGTCGGATGCCGGCGCAAGAAATAACTTTTATTATGCCGTATGTTTCTTGCCCGCCGCCCTGCTTGCTTGACGGAAACACGGCCTTGTCATTAGAGTTGTTGCGAGGAGCACGGAACGCCCTTTTGTCAATAGAGTTGCAGCGGAATTAACTTGCGGCGGCCTTGCGCGTCTTTATTGTAACAACTCTATTGATAAAAATTTCGATAGCGGCATTGCTATGACTCATTTTTATCTTTGTTTGCCGCAAAAATCCGGTGCGATTCTGCTCGCCTTTTGATTCCGTTGCAAGTCTATTGCGTGGGGCACGGAAAGCGCGGCGCGGCAATCTCTGCAAAACACGAAACGCGCCCTTTTACACTTCCTTACATAGGGAGTGCCGCGCCGGACGCTTTACGCGCCGCTATTTGAAACGGGACAACAGAGTTGTTATGAAACCTAATATGGGTATGAAGGCAAAGTACGATTATTTGATTGTCGGCGCGGGGTTTTTCGGCGCGGTGTTCGCGCGCGAGGCGTTGCGGGCGGGCAAAAAGGTTTTGGTGATAGACCGCCGCGGGCATATCGGCGGCAACGCGTACACGGAAACGCTGGCGGATATCCGCGTCCACAAATACGGCCCGCATATTTTCCATACGGCCGACCGCGCGGTTTGGGACTATGTCAACGGGTTCGCCGAATTTAACCGCTTTATCAATTCCCCTTTGGCGAATTATAAGGGCGAACTCTACAATCTGCCCTTCAACATGAACACCTTTTACCGCATGTGGGGGGTTGCGACGCCCGACGCCGCGCGCCGCAAGATAGCGGAACAGGCGGCCGCCGCGCAGGCCGCGAACATCGCGAACGCCGCGCAAGCCGTGAACACCGCGCAAGCCGCAAACGCCGCACAAGCCGCGCAAGCCGACAGCGCGGAGGCCAAGGCTCTTGCGACGGTGGGGCGCGACATTTACGAGAAACTGATCAAAGGCTATACGGAAAAGCAATGGGGGCGGAGAGCGTCCGAATTGCCGGCCTCGATTATTTCCCGTCTGCCGGTTCGCTTTACCTACGACAACAATTACTTTAACGATCCGTACCAAGGGGTGCCGATCGGCGGCTACACCCCGATTTTTGAAAAGTTGCTGGACGGCGCGGACGTTTTGCTGAACACGGACTTTACGGCGGCGCGCGAGGCGTTGTCGGCCGCCGCCGAAAAGATCGTTTACACGGGCCCGATCGACGAATATTACGGTTATCGTTTCGGCGCGTTGGGGTACAGGAGCCTGCGCTTTGAAACCGAGATCCTTCCCCAAGAAAATTTTCAGGGCGTCGCGGTCGTCAACTACACCGACTTTGAAACGCCTTTCACGCGGATCGTGGAGCATCGGCATTTTGAATCCGGCCCTTCGGACAGGACGGTGATCACCCGCGAATACCCCGCGAAATGGGCGGTCGGTTCGGAGGCCTACTATCCGTTGGCGGGCGCGGACGATCTCGTTTTGTATGAAAAATACGCCGCTTTGGCGCGACGCGACAAAAAGATCCTTTTCGGCGGCCGTCTCGGCGCTTACCGATATTCCGACATGGACAAAACGATCGCGGATTCCCTGCGCCTCGCCCGCGCCGAATTATTTCCGCCCGCATCCCCATAAATTCCGCAATCCGCCGCGCGGTATTGCCAATTTCCTCTCATCCTCTAATTTGTCCACTCCCCCAATCCGCTAAAATGTACACTTCCCATACCGAGGATTGTACACTCCCCCATACCGTTGACATTCGACAAAAAAAGGATTATACTGTATAAAGGGGAGAGGTTGTTCAATTTGAATGGACTATGAAACGGGAACAACGTTCCTAACGGAGATTTAATGAAAATATGGGCAAGAAAATCAGCGTAATCGGCTGCGGCAAAGTGGGCGCGACGACGGCTTTCGCTATTGCGGCGCGGGGCTTGGTGGACGAAATCGTCATGATGGACGTGGCGAAAGA
>JAISFM010000147.1 GCA_031263605.1 Clostridiales bacterium
CGCGATGGACGCGCTCGCCGAACTTCTGAAACTCGAAAGGGACTGGATACCGTCCGCGCTGGGCACCTCGCTGTATATCCGTCCGACGGTCTTTGCCGTGGACGAATGCCTGTCGGTTCACGCCTCCAAAACGTATTTGTTTTACATAATTCTGTCGCCGGTCGGCTCGTACTATAAAAACGGCTTGCAGCCGGTGCGGCTGCTCGTCGAGGACGCCTATTGCCGCGCCTGCCCGGGCGGCACGGGCGCGACGAAATATATCGGCAACTACGGGGCGAGTTTAAAGGCGGGCGAGGCCGCCGAGCGCGCGGGCTTCGACCAAGTATTATGGCTGGACGCCGCCGAAAGAAAATACGTCGAGGAAGTCGGCAGCATGAACATTTTCTTTGTGCTGAACGGCAAAGTAGTCACGCCCGCTTTGAGCGGCAGCGTCCTGAACGGAATCACGCGCCGCAGCGTGATTGAATTGCTGAATAAATCCGGCCGCGCGGCCGAGGAACGCCGAGTGCCGATCGCCGAAATCCTATCCGGCGCGGAATCGGGCGAATTGAGCGAATGCTTCGGGACGGGCACGGCGGCCGTAGTTTCGCCCGTCGGCTATTTGCGTAGCGGCAAGACGGATTTCTCGATCGGCGGTGGGCAAATCGGCCCGGTTTCCCGATTCGTTTACGACACGTTAACCGGCATCCAAACGGGCGCGACAACGGATCCGTTCGGCTGGACGACCGTCATTTGACAGTTCCCCTCGTCGGCATAACGGAATTATAAAACGGGCATTTTTCTCGTGTTGGCTCGTCAAGGCTGCCATCAAAAGAAACTATGATATTCTTAACCTACATGAAAATCCCGCTATTTGCAGCGGGGAACAGTCATTGCACCCCGAGTTGCTCCTTTAACGCCGATTGCAGCACGGAACTGTAATTGATGTGCTTTTGGTCGGCGATTTCGCCGAGCCATTCCGGTATGGTCAGCGTCTTTTTAATCGCCCTCGTTTTCGTTTTCGCGATCCGGCGGTCTGCGTTTGAGCATATCACGGCAATATGCTCTTTCTCGCTGCCGGCTTTCACGGCTTTTATGTCGCTTGCGGCCGGAATTGGAATATTCCTGTCAACCATGGACGCTATAACGCCGTCCAAAGCCTCTACCGCCATTTTAACGGCGTGTTCCATATTCTCGCCCTCGGTGATGCAACCGTCCACATCGGGGAAAGCGACGGTATAACCGCCCGCGTCGTCTTCCGTAAAAATTGCAGGATAAATCAACATAAAATCACCTCACTTTATCCGGCTTGTTTTAGCAAAGCGTTGCAGGTGCCGAGTTTCATGTCCGTATTGTGGCAAGGAACCGACAGCGTTTTATCGCCTTTTACCATAATATGGTGGCTGCCGTTAATCCTGTCCAACTCCCAACCCTCTTTTTTCAACAACTTTACTAAATCTTTGCCTTTCATGTCAATAGAGTTGTTACGAAACCTAAACGTAAAAATCCCGCGTAAATCTTTTCGCGTTTAGGTTTCGTAACAACTCTAATAATATACCACGTATTATACGTATTGTCAACTGTTCTCGCACCCTTTTTATGCCCCGAAAATCTCGGTGATACGGCATACGCTGATTTTTGGGTGTTGAAGTGTTTTACCCGTTTTACGCGATCATTTTTAGGTTCGTATTGCTACGGCTTGCCCGCCAACATTAAAATTAGTTTAAAATTTCATTGCCCCCTTTACAAACGCGCGAGTGTGTGATATTATATATATGTAATAGGTTTCGCTGTAATGGCAATTCAAACTTTCAATTTAATGCTGTTACAAGGGCGTGCCGATTTGTCAATACGCCCAAAAGCGGGAAAGTTTTTTTGAAAGGGCGCGGGAAAACAATTTTTACAAAAAATGTTGTCCCGCGAAAATAAAACAAAAAAAACCCGCAAAACAAAACCAAACCAAAACAACGCAAACAAATAAAACCGAAATAAAAACTAAACAGGGAGGGCGAAAAAAGAATGAATTTTATCGAGTGGTGGAACACGTTGGGCGGCTATCGGCAGGTGCTGTACGTCGTCGCGGCCTTATCCAGTTTGATTTTGCTGATCCAACTGATTTTGGCGTTGTTCGGTTTCGCGCGGGGCGCGGACGCCGACGTGGGCGGCGACATTTCGGGCGACGGCTTTGACGCGGGCGGGGGACACGACGTAGGCGGCGGGGACATCGATACGCCCGACGTCGGGCCGGACGTTCACGCGGGGCACGGGCACGGGGACGCAGGCGCGGGCCTGCGCATATTCACGGTGCAAGGCCTCATCAGTTTCTTCGTCATGTTCAGTTGGTCGTGCATCGCCTTTATTTCGGTGGGAATGCCCGAAGGTCTGGCGACAATCATCGCGTTCGTGTTGGGGGCGGCCGCGCTGCTCTTGATGGCCAAACTGATGCAGTTGATGCTGAAATTGCAGGACAGCGGCAATATCGACCTTGCGGGCGCGGCCGGCCTTATCGGGCAGGTCTATATCCCGATCCCCTCGCATGAAAACGGGATCGGCAAGGTCATGCTGACCCTGCAAAGCCGCTTTATCGAATGCGACGCGATCACGCGCGGCGACGCGCTGTTGAAAACCGACACGTTCGTCAAAGTCGTAGAGGTGCGCGGCACGACGCTTATCGTGGAAAAATCCAACGCGGAACAAACGATAGGGGAGAGTTGAAAGTTGAGTTGAAAAGCGATAGACAAGGAAATTGAGAATTGAGAATTGAAAATTGAGAAGTGTCGGATGCTGACGCAAGAAATAACTTTTATTATGCTGTACGTTTCATACCCGCCGGCCGGCTTGTTTTACGGAAATTCGACCTTAACTTTTCAATTTTCAATTCTCAATTCAAATGCCCCCGGCCTTAACTTTTTAATTTTCAACATAATTTAGATTTTGCTTGCCAAAACAGGAAAAATGAGGTAAAATAGTAACGGCATGAATTATATCCGGCTGTTAGGGGTAACCCAAGGCGAAATTATCGGCGTACTTTTGGGGCTATTTGTGATCGGTATGCTGATATACTGCGTCTTTTGGCTCTCGCGCGATAAAAAATGCCCGCCGGATAAGGTCATGGTCATATACGGCAAGGTCGGGGCAAAGGACGGCAAGGTCGTGTCCTCGAAGTGTATCCACGGCGGGGCGGCGTTTATTTGGCCGATCGTCCAAAATTACGCGTTCCTCGATTTGACGCCGATGCCGATCGAAATCGAATTGAAGGGCGCGCTTACCCGCGACCGTATCCGCGCCGATATATCCGCCCGCTTTACGGTTGCGGTTTCGACCGAGCAAGGCGTCGTGCAGAACGCCGCCGAGCGGGTGCTGTTCTTGAAACTTTCCGAGATTCAAGAACTCGCCAAGGACATCATTTTCGGCCAACTGCGCCTTGTAACCGCGCAAACGCCGATCGAGGAAATCGACGCCGAGCGTGATAAATTTTTGGAAGAGGTTTGCCGCAACATCGAAACCGAACTGAAAAAAATCGGCTTGCGGCTGATCAACGCGAACGTCGCCGAAGTTACCGACCGAGATGGCTATCTCGACGCCTTGAACCGCGAATATGCTTTGCGGGCGGTTGCGGAAGCGAAAAAGCGGGTTGCGATTGAGAATGGAGAATTGAAAATTGAGAATTGAGAATTGAAAATTGAAAAGTTTCGGATGCTGTCGCAAGAAAAAACTTTTATTATGCTATATGTTTCTTGCCCGCCGACCGGCTTGCTTGACGAAACCCGACCTTAACTTCTCAATTTTCACTTCTCAATTTTCACTTCAAATCCCCGTCGACCGGCTTGCTTGACGGAACCCGACCTTAACTTCTCAATTTTCACTTCTCAATTCTCAATTCAAATCCCCGCCGACCGGCTTGCTTGACGAAACCCGACCTTAACTTCTCAATTTTCAC
>JAISFM010000149.1 GCA_031263605.1 Clostridiales bacterium
TTAAAAGGCGAGCGGAATTGCGATGGATTTTTGCGACAAACAAAGATAAAAATTGATGATTGTAGCAACGCTACTATCAAAATTTTTATCAAAGTTTGTCACAAAAAGACGCGCAAGGCTGCCGCAAGTTAATTTCGCAACAAGTCTATTGCGAGGAGGACGCGATAAGCGTCCGACGTGGCAATCTCTATATAAAAAGGTGCGATTCGTGTTTTGCAGAGATTGCCGCGTCGCGCTGCGCGCTCCTCGCAATGACAATAACAACGCTATTTGTCCGCTCCCTTCACCGCCTTTGCCCGCTCCGGAACCGGGGCGGCTCCGCGCCGGCGTTGGCGATTCTGCCCGGGGGCATGTCCAGCCCCTCTAAAAAGCGTTCCGGCAGGGACACGTCGCCCACCCTGCCCGCCGAATGCGCGTCCGAGTTGGCGATAAACATCACGGGCGTGTCCAGCATCTCCAAAAACTCCTCCCGCGAAAAACTGATCCCCTTGCCGTTCAGTTCGATATATGTGCCGTGCTCGGCGCACTTTTCGGCGACGCGCCGCGCGTCCACCCGCGCCCCCAGCCCCAAATGCGTCAGTATGTCGATCGGGCGCCTGTCCAGCGCGCGCAGGTACATGTCGGTGTTGCGCTCGATTTGCCGCCGCGTCCCGCCGACCGGCCGGTTCAGCGACAGGAGCGCGTAACAGAGAAATTCGCGCGGGCGGCGCGGAAGCACCCATTTATGGAAACCGCACAGGATTATATCGAGTTTCCCGTAATCGCCCTCTTTCACGTCGATTGCGCCGTCGGGTCCGTACAGGTTGCTTTCCACCCCGATCAGCACCCGCACGCCGGTCAGCCTTTCCGCCTCGCGCGCCTCGGCCGACAGGGCGGGGATTTCCGAACGCCGCATGTGGCAGGCCATGCGCCGGAAGCCGTGGTCGGTCACCGCGATCTGCTTTAAGCCCGCCGCCGCAGCCGCGAGGGCGTTTTCCAGCACCGTGCCTTTGCCGTGGCTGTATACCGTATGCGTGTGGTAATCGCCGTACAGTGTCATTTTGCCCGCCGCCCGCAGCCCCTCTTTCCCGAAACCCTTACGCCTCCCGCGCCTCGTCGTAGGCGAGCGCGGCCGCATCCTTGGCCGCCGCGGCGGCGGACGCGTTCCGCAGGCAGACGGCCGCTTTTTCGCGCCCCGCCTCCGCGCCGACGCCCGCCTTTTCGGCTCTTTCGGCGTTTTTGACGGCCGCGAAGTACGCCATCGCTTTCGCGCTGGCCTGCGCCGCCGTTTTCGCCTTCGCCTTTTCGGTGTTGGACAGTTTCGCTTTTTTGACGGCCTCCGCATAGGCGGCCTCCGCCTTCGCGGCCTTTTCGGGCGCGCCCGACGACTTCAACCTTTCCGCCTTCTTTTTCAGGCGTTTCTCGACGGCGTTGTAGTCGGGGAATATGATTTTAAAGATAAAGAAGAAGATGACCATCGCGATACCGCCCATGATAATCATAGTGATAATGTTCGTGATAGCGGCGGGCAGCGGCGTGGAGACCGCGCCGTTCGCGAGCGGCATCCACAGACTGTTCACGCCGTTGCAGAACAGCGACACCAGCACCCAGCCGATCAGGTACCACATCGCCTGCCACCAAGCGTTGCCGTGCGAGCGGAACGTGATGTTGCGCTGCAACGGGAAGTTGATGATTTGCGCCGTGAACGTCGCCAACTCGAACGCGATGAAGTACCCCAAGCCGCCCCCGATAATAGCCGCGCCCGCCGAATCCCGAACGACCGCGTAGCCCAGCAGGTTGAACGACCACGCTTGCCCGCCCGCGTTGTACATGAATATATTCGGCCAAAGGAACTCCTGCTCCGCCAATTTCAAGCCGAACGCCATCGGCAGGAACAGCGTGACGAGGTACTGGTAAATCGTCACGCCCTCGCTGAATATGATAAAGAACACGATTTGGTAAATCAGTTTGGCCAGTTTCGGGTGTTTGTCCGAAAACCCGTACCATACGGACTTCCACCCGCGCCACGCCCGCTGGAAAAACGCCAAAAAGCCGTTTTTCGACAGGGGCTTGATTTGCTTCCCGATTTCCTCCGGCGTCAAAATCTTCGTCCGTTCCGCCTCGATCATGGCTTGCTTCTCCTTTTCCGCGCGTTTCGCGGCCTTTTCCCGCTTTTTGCGCAGTTTGCCCTCTTTTCTGAATTTATGCAGCCCTTTAAAAAATTTGCCGTTGAATATCGTTATCAAGCCGTCTAACTGCCCCCAACAAATCATGCCGCCCGACATACGCGCCAAGCCCCGCAGCGGCATGTTGCACACGCCCATCATCAGCACGTTCGCCAGTTTCCGCTTCCCAAGCCCCCACAGCAGATAATGCGCGAATTGCAGGGCGCGGGCGAAAAACCGCCCCGCCCAGCCCTTGGCGTACTTCAAATCGTAAATCGCCGTGTTTGCGTCAACAAAAATGCGGTTCTTTTTTATGAATCTATGCCCCGGCTCGGGCGTTTCCCTGCCCAACAGTTTTTCGAACTCGGCCTTGCCGACGTTCGCCGCCGACCCCTTGTAATACGCGGGCAAATCCTGTTCCGCATAGGGCGCGGGCGCGCTTTCCCCTTCCTTCCGAATCGAGGCCGTCAGCCGTATGTCCGCGCTCGAAGCCCCGACCGCGATTTCGTATTCGCCCGGCTCGGTTTCCCACCGGTTCGTCTTGACGTTGAAATAACGGAAAGTGTATTCGTCGAAAGGAATCTCGACCTCCCTGCTCTCGCCCGGCTGCAAAAACACCTTTTTAAAGCCTTTCAGTTCCTTTTTCGGGCGGAATATTTTACTGTTTTTCGCGCCGACGTACAACTGGGCGATTTCCGCCCCCGCAACCGCGCCCGTATTTTTCAGCGTGAATTTCACGCCCGCGCCCGTCGCCGTCAAGCCGCCGTACCCGAACGACGTGTAACTCATGCCGTACCCGAACGGGAACCGTACCTTTACGCCCGCCGCGTCGTAATGCCGATAGCCCACGAACACGCTCTCGCGATACTCCACGCTCGCCGCCCCGCCCGGAAAATTCGACGCGCTCGAACAGTCCCCGTATGAATACGGGTAACTTTCCGCCAATTTGCCCGACGGGTTCGCTTTGCCCGTCAACAGGTTCAGTACCGCCGCCGCGCCCGCCTGCCCGCCCAAATACGCGTGCAACAGCGCGTCCACGCCGTCAACCCAACCCGCCTCCAACGCCACGCCGCACGACAAAACCGCGACGGTCTTTTTCCCCGTTTTTTTCAGCGCGGCGATCAAGTCCCTCTGGTTCTCGGGCAGGCGCATGTCCGCCCTGTCGATGCCCTCGGTCTCCGTCACCTCGTCCAGCCCTATATACAGCAGCGCGACGTCCGCGCCTTGCGCGAGTTTCACCGCCTTGCGGATCAAACCCTTGCTCTTTTTCCCGTACCGCTTGAAGCCCGGCGCGTAGCCGACGGAATTTATGCCGTACCGCGCCGACAGCCCGAGCGCGGCGTCCAATTTCGTCGGGTTGACGACCGACGACCCCGCGCCCTGAAAGCGGGGGTTTTTGGCAAAATCGCCGATAACGGCGACCTTCACGCCCTTTTTCAGGGGCAAAACCCCGCCGTCGTTTTTGAGCAGCACCGCGCTGCCCTCGGCGGCGCGCAACGCCGCCGCGTGGTGCGCCTCCGTGTCGAATTCCTTCCCCGCCCGTTTCAACGCTTCGCCCGTGCCGTACAAAAGCGTCAACAGCCGCTCGACCGCCGCGTCCAAAGCGGCCTCGGAAACCCTGCCCGATTTGACCGCCGCCACGATTTCCGTGTTCGTTTCGCCCCTGTTCGAGGGCATTTCCAACTCGTTCCCCGCCAAAAAGCCGTCCACGCGGTCGTTGCTCCCGCCCCAGTCGGTCACCACCACGCCCTTAAAGCCCCACTCGCCCCGCAATATGTCCTTCAAAACATGCGCGTTCTCGTTCGCGTAAGTTCCGTTGATCTTGTTGTACGAGGACATGACCGTTTTCGCCCCGCCCTCTTTCACCGCCATCTCGAACGGCGTCAGGTAAATTTCGCGCAGCGCGCGCTCGTCCACGACCGAATCGATCACCATGCGGCGGCTTTCCTGATTGTTCGCCGCGAAATGCTTCGGGCAGGCCGCCACGCCCGCGCTCTGAATCCCGCGCGCATAGGCGGCCGCCATTTTGCCCGCCAAATAAGGGTCCTCGGAAAAATACTCGAAGTTCCGCCCGCACAGCGGGTTCCGCTTAATGTTCAGGCCCGGGCCCAAAAGCACGTTGACCTTTTGCTTGGCCGCCTCCCGCCCGATACAGGCGGCGAGTTCCTCGCCCACCCCGGGGTCCCAACTGTTCGCCACCGTCGCCGCCGTCGGGAAGCAAGTCGCCTTCATGCTCTCGTTCAGGCCCAAATGATCCGACGCGGCCACCTGCCGCCGCACCCCGTGCGGCCCGTCCGCCAAAAACATGCTCGGTATCCCGTATTCCGGATAGTCCTTGGTTTCCCAAAAACTCTTGCCCGACAGCATCGACGCTTTCTCTTCCAACGTCATCTTGCCGATCAATTCTTTGTATTCCATAATCCTCGCGCCTTAACCGTCAGAAATATAATCTATGACGGCTTTACTATAACACGCGCCCGGGCAAAACGCGCCGGGCGCGGCAAAACCTACTGAATCGGCGGCATAAATTAAAGGCGCGGGTCGGTTTTATTAGCACAAAAAGACCTATAATAATTTCACGGAGAGGTTTCGTAACAACTCTAACAAAAACCCGCATAGCGTCCGCGCCGTATTTCGCAACAAGTCTATTGGTTTTGGGACGGAATCAGCAAGCATAGCGTAAACCAATTATCCTCGACGCGCACGCTGATGTTGCCGCCGTATTTCTCGGCGACCGACCGGATGCTCTTGATGCCGTAGCCGTGGTTTTTCTTGTCGCGCTTGGTCGTGACCGGAAGCCCGTTTTCAAATTCAAGCCTGCTCTCCGAATAGTTCTCGAAGCGCATGGCCAACAAATCGCCCTGCGCGTACAACGCCATTTTGACCAGGCGTTTGGCCGCGTCCGGCAAATTGACGACGCTTTCGATCGCGTTGTCCAAGGCGTTGCCCACGACGGAACAAATATCCATCGCGTCCATGAAATGCAGCAGCGAGCCGTCCGCGACGCAGACGAGGTCGATCCGCTTTTCCGCGCAACTCCGCATCTTCCCGACAAGGAGCACGTCTAAAACGGCGTTGCCCGTGCGCACGTACGCCTCGTGAACCTTGATCCCCCGTTCCATTTCGTCCAAATACGCGGCCCTTTTCCCGGGGTCGCTTTCCGACCGGACGACCTCGATTTGGTGTTTCAAATCGTGATGCCGCCGGTTCAAAAACTCGACGCTGTCCTTGGTCGCCGCGTACTGCTCGTATTGGCGCGTCAGCATGTCGCGCAGCAGCCCCGCCTCGCCCTTCGCGTACAGCCAAAGCCTTTGCTCCTGCTGGACGAACAGCATCGTAAGCCCGCAAAAATCCACCAAAGTGCGAATCCAAAATATATCCGTGGCCGAACTGCCGCTGACCGGCGAGTCCGAAACGACGAAACTCACATTGCCCAGCGCGAAAGCGACCAGGGCCAGCGCGCCCGCCGTGAAAACATTGTTCCATGTGACGCCCAGCCGGTCGTTGGCCGTGATATAACGCCGCTCCAAAAAAAAGACCGCCGCGCAGGCCGCCGCCGCTACGGCCGCTAAAAAGGCGATTTGCAAAACGGCCCCGTCCGCATCCGGCAGCAGGCGCGCGCAATAATAATACAACTGCCATTCCAGCGAAGCCGTAAATTCCGCCAAAATAAACGCCCGCACCGCCCAAAAGATCGCGCCGGGCGCTTTGGAACGGGCGGAAGCCCAAATCGTCAGAAACATCGCGCACATCGCGACGGCCATATTGGGTATCCACAGCCACAGCGGCGAAATGCCGGCCAAAGCCTGCCAGCCGCAGAAAAAACCCAAAGCCCCCGCGAAAAACAGCCATAATTTCACGCCCTTGAACCGCTTTTTCAGGACTAAAACATAGGCCGCGCAGGCCGCCCATTCCGTGATCGCCGTATGGATTCGGGGGATATTGGGAATCAGATCGCTCATAACATGCTGTGCCCCCTGCCCACATAGTCCGCCAAAGCCGCCAAAAACGCCTTTCTGCGCGGCTGGCTAATGACAAGCCTGTGCTTCCCGACGGTCACGTCGCAGCCCTTTATCGCTTTGACATAGGCGAGGTTGACCAGATAGCAAGTGTTGCAGCGGAAAAAATTCTTCCCGCCCAATTTGCTTTCCAACTCTTTTATCGTGCCCCTGAAACGATACGCGCCCTCGCGCGTGTGCGCGGTCATGTTGTGCTTGGAACTCTCGATAAAGACGATCTGCGAAATGTCCACATTGACCATGCCGCCCTCGGCGGGCAATAAAAGGAACCCGGCGCGGCCTTCGTTCAGCCGGACGACCGAGCATCTGATCTGCTGCGAAAAGGCGAAATAGGATATCGGCTTCAACAGGAAGCCCAGCGCGCCCACGGTGTAGCCTTTCACGGCGTACTGCGCCGTGTTCGTGATAAAAATAAGAATCACGCGCCTGTCGAATTTTCGGATGTATTCCGCCGCGTCCATGCCCGACAGCAGTTTCATCTGAATATCCATTAAAATGATGTCGTAAACCGGCTTGTAATCCGTGGCGATGTCCATTCCGTCCGTAAAACGCATCACCGTAAAAACCGTCCTGTTCTCGGCGGCGTATCGGTCGAGATATTGCTTTAACGTTTCCGCGCTTTTGTCGTCGTCCTCGACGATTGCTATTCTCACCATTGCGTCCGTTTTCCTCTCTCTCAATAGTTTTTCCAAAATCGCCGAATTTCGGCGATTTTTTTTTACCCCCCGGGGGGTAAAATTATGCGGTTCCCCGTTGCGGTATTCAGTTGCGGTTTTTAATTAAAGATATAAAAACTATGTTGTATCATGAGCGAAAATTCAAGAGTTTGTCCGTGTCATTTCCCTTTTTTAACCGTGTCCCTCAATAGAGTTGTTACGAAACCAACTTTGCAATATGCATAAAGTATAGCATATTTATTTGGAAAAGTCTACTGATTTGCGGTGCGGTCAAATAGCGTGGAACATAAACTCGGCTCATCATTGCGAGGAGGACGCGATAAGCGTCCATTGTTGTCAATCTCTACAAAACACGAAACGCCCCGCGCAGGACGCTACTTTCAGGCCGATTCCGGGCAAGCGCATAAGCTCTTTCACGAATGATTTATTGTCTAAATAGCATGCCAAACGGCATATAACGTTACGTTTAACGTCAGGGCGGTTGAATACCTTGACCTCGCTCAACCGCTTGCGTATGCTTGACGGTTTTGACAACAGTCAAATTCAAACAAATCCACCCCCGACATTACCGCCGTTATTTGCGCGCCGCCTACGGTTTTAACATAGCGGATTTAGTCTGGCATTTCCAACGGCCGTTTGTCAAGGCTGGGGGGGACTGTCTGAAAACTGAAATAGAAAAAAAGCAGTAAGAAGGAAAGGATTTAGTAAAGAAGCGAAATTTTGAGGAAGGAGGGTTGTTTTTTTGAACGGAACGATTTTTTGAGAAAGATTGA
>JAISFM010000258.1 GCA_031263605.1 Clostridiales bacterium
GGCGATGCAGCGAATATACGGATTGCGGGGCGAGTAAAGAAGGCGGTTTTAGCATTCTTGTAACAACGACTATACCTTGGACACGCGCCGTTATCCATTAACATAGGCAAACGGCAAGCCCTGCCACAGAGTATAATCCGCAATGAAGTTGTTACGAAACCTCTCCGCGAAATCCTTACGGGTCTTTTCGTGTACGGAAAAGATAAAAATTTTGATAGTAGCGATGCTACAATTTGCGATTTTTATCTTACCCGTACGCAAAAATCCCTCGTAAATCTTTTCACGTTTAGGTTTCGTAACAACTCTAATGCTCGAAATACGCCGTCCGGAAACTCCCGACTGTCTTTCCCTACTCCACCGTGCCCTGCCTATCCAAACATAATAATGTATATATTATACCGTATTTGTGCCAAATTACCAAACTGTTTGAGCGCGTTGGAACGCGCAATCCCGCAAAAAGAAAAAACCCTTGCAAACTTTAACCTGTCGGCATAATTTTGCAAGGGCGCGGAACCGCCCGCCTTTACAGACGGCTGCGGCACAAGTTCGATGTTCGCCGCAATCAGTTTGAAACGGCCGCTAATATAGGACAGGCGGGTAAAAGCGGGAACGGAAATAAAACAAAACGGAAACGAAAACTCAACCTATGACTATGCAGTCTATTTTCCATAAATCGGCGAGGGTTTTCATGTCGGCGGCCGATAAAGCGGTGGATACGACCGTGTGGTGCGCGCCGCCCTCGCGTATCCAACGGGACACGCCCGAAGCGTGATCGGGCAGAATCTTCCACATGACGCGCGCCACCGGCAGGCGGGGCATGGCTTTCGGCTGCGGCACAAGTTCAATGTTCGCCGCACTCAGTTTGAAACGGCCGCCCATATCGACAAGGGAAACCGCTATGCCCTTGCCGCATACGCCGTCGAATACCAAGCGCGCGGGCGGTTCCTTGCCGCCGATGCCCAAAGGATGAACCTCGACGGCCGGTTTGGTCGCGGCGAACGCCAAAGGCACTTCCAGCATGTGCGCCCCCAAAACCAATTCGCCGCCTTCGGTCAAATCATAGGTGTAATCCTCCATAAAGCCCGTCGCCCCCGCCGCCTTGCCCGTCCCGCCGCTCTCCGCGCAACGCCCGACGCCCTCCGCCATTTTCATCATCACCGCGCCCAAACAAGCGGTTTTCCAATCGCCCTCCGCGCCGAACCCGATCCCCTCCGCCATAAGCCTTTGCGTGGCGAGGCCGGGCAGTTGCTTCATGCCGTATAAATCCTCGAACGTATTCGTGAACGCGCCGACGCCCCTTTCCGCGAAAAAGCGTTTCATGGCGATTTCGTACTTCGCCTGCTCCGCGACGGCGGCGGTATCGCCCGTTTTGAACGTATAGAGCCGGGAGTATTCCTTTAACAAGCACTCGGCATCATTGTCCGTTACCTTGGCGATTTCCTCGACCAGCGCGCCCGTGCCGTAGGTATTGACCTCCCAGCCGAATTGAATCTGCGCCGACACCTTGTTCCCCTCGGTGACGGCCACCTCGCGCATGTTGTCGCCGAAGCGCGCGACTTTCAGATTGAAGGAATAATCGTAAGCCGCCGCCGCGCCCGCCCAGCGGGCTATCTCGCCGACGACCCGCTTATGCCTGTAATAGCCCGTCACGACCGCGTTGTTCAAACCCAATCGGGCGCAGATAAAGCCGAATTCCCGATCGCCGTGCGCCGCTTGGTTCAGGTTCATGAAGTCCATATCGATGGTATCGTAGGGCAATTTCTCGTTGTACTGCGTGTGCAGGTGCAGCATCGGCTTTTGCAGGGTTTTCAAGCCCTTGATCCACATTTTGGCGGGGCTGAACGTGTGGCACCAAACGATAACGCCGATACAATCGCCGTCGAAGTTGGCTTCGCGCGCCATTTTAAGGATTTGCCCGCTGTCCGTGGCCACGCCGTAATACTTGATTTCGGCGGCGGCGATTCCGCCGGACAGGAACGACGCGATTTCCGCGCTGTCCTTATCCACCCGTTCGAGCGTTTCCTTGCCGTACAGCCCTTGGCTGCCGGCGACAAAATAAATCGTTTTTTTCATTCTTTTATACCTTTCTTATCAGATAGCGTCGGCCATAGGCTCTAACGGCGTATTAAGAGTTTTTTTGCGCCCCGCATCGTTATTTCTATGACCGACACTATTCCAATTTCACGGATTTTAAAACACGCGTTGTCATCCGAACTGCGGCTCGACATCCTGCGCTTGCTTATGAAAAACAAAAAGATGAACATGCAGGACATCAGCCGCGCGGTCAGCCTTTCCAACGGCGCGCTGACGCCTCACATCAAAAAATTAGAGGCGGTGGGCTTGATTTGCGTAGAGGCCGAATCCGGCATTCGCGGCGTGCAAAAACTTTGCTCCCCGAACAAAAAACGCATCTTGATCGAATTTCACGAATCCGACGAGATCGCCGACCGCTATACGTTCGAGATCGGCATCGGGCAATACTCGTCCTATGACGTGTCGCCGACCTGCGGCCTTGTGACGGCGAAAAGCATTGTCGGCGAGTTCGACGACCCGCGCTATTTCGCGTTCCCCGAACGCGCCGAGACCGCCCTGATTTGGTTCACGCACGGCTATCTCGAATACAAAATCCCCAACCCCCTGCGCATCAACGAACGCCCGACCGAATTGCAACTCTCGATGGAATTGGCCAGCGAGGCGCCCGGCTTTGTGGCGCATTACCCCTCCGACATCCATTTTTCAATCAACGGGACGGATTTGGGCTATTGGACGTCGCCGGGCGAATTTAACGACAAATCGGGCTTATTCACGCCGAAATGGTGGTTCCCGAACCTTGGCCAATACGGCCGCCTGAAACTCCTTTCGATCGGCGCGTCCGGCTCCTACATCGACGGCCTGAAAATCTCGGACGTAAAAATCGACGACCTGAAAATCGATTCCCTCTCCGACCTTTCCTTTCGCCTTTCCGCCCCGAAGACCGCCGTCAACAAGGGCGGCCTTTCCCTGTTCGGCAAAGGCTTCGGCGACTATTCGCAGGGCATAGGCTCCACGATTCTTTTTGAGAAAATAAGATAACCGAAACAAGGACGAAGTGCCGGATGCTGATTATGGCGGGTATGCCTTTTAACATACGAACAGTACCTTCCCTTTGACGGCGGCCGGAGTTTTAAACAAGGCAAAGGCCTTGCCCGCGTCTTTAAATCCGTATCTTTTAAAGATGAGCGAATCGGGGATTTTTAGGCTGCCCGCCGAAAGGTATTCCGCCGTCATCGCCCATTCCTTGCCGGGGAAAGGCGACGAATAGGACATCCAAGAACCCGTCAAGCGAAATTCTTTGCGGTTGAGGGTCTCGAACTCGCGGGCCGTAAACGTCAAATCTTTCGTCGGCGTGCCGATTAGGCAAACGCTCCCCCTGTTGCCTACGATATTGAAAGCCGACTTTACCGCTTCCGCCGCGCCCGAAACCTCGTACACGAAATCGAAGCCTCTACCCGAAGTGATTTCGTCGGCCTTGTCTTTGACTTCGCCCTTTGCCGTATCTATAACATGATCCGCGCCGAGGCTTTTTGCAAGCGCAAGCCTGTCCGCGTTCATATCGAACGCCGTTACGCTTTTTGCGCCCAACAGTTTCGCCCATTGCGCCGCGAACACGCCGATCGTCCCCGCGCCTATCACCGCGACGTTTTTCCCCCGCTCGAAACCGCCGCAATACAGCCCGTGCAACGCGACCGTGGACGGCTCGAAAAACGCCGCCGCCTCGTAGGTAACGTCGTCGGAAAACGCGACGGCTTATGCCCGCGGGCAACGTCGTCGGAAAACGCGACGGCGTTGCCCGCGGGCATAAGCACATACTCGGCGAACGCGCCGGGAAGGCGCGAGCCTATGAACGTATAATTTTTACAGAGCGAATAATTGCCCGCCGCGCAATCCGGGCATTTTTTGCAGGGGATGAGAGGCGCGCCCGCGACCCTGCCGCCTACCTTTAACCCCGCCGCGCCGCCGCCAACCTCGACAATTTCGCCCGAAAACTCATGGCCTAAAATAATCGGGTAATAATGCGCACCGCCGCGCAATACTCTGGGTATGTCCGAGCCGCATATCCCCGCCGCCTTTACCTTGACCAAAACATACCCATCCCGGACGGCGGGCGTCGGGACTTCTTCATACCGTATATCCTCATTCGCATATAAAACGCACGCTTTCATGCGGA